>DATHZY010000262.1:0-3771 GCA_035458325.1 Saprospiraceae bacterium
TGTTATGTTTACCCGGTTCCAGCAATAAACCAGTTAGTCCAAAATCAATTTTTTCAAGCGCATTTGGCACCCCGTTGACACTTGCTTTCCAACCTTTGTCAAAAGGAACCGAGAATAACATCATGGAGGTGGTGTCAAGGGATATATTTCCAGTAATCCTATTATGTTCAAAAGACTCCATTTTCATGGCAGCATCTGCCAGCGCATACGCTTTATCACGAGTTCCCGAACCGAAAAACATCACCTCATCAACATTCAATGGCTTGAGCTTAGCTGGCCATGTAGCTCCATCTTCAGGGACCGCACTGAAATAGAAAGAGCGTTTTTTCTGATTCGCCGGCAGAGCGTCATAGGCACTCCTGGTCAGGTAATACTGAATCGGAATACCAAAGGGGATATAATAATTATTCCTCGAGATGATCGTACTTCCAATCGTATCTATCGGCGTATAAATCGCAGGATCGACTTTTTCACGTGTTGCTTCATTAGACATCAGATATTTTATGGAAAAAAGTCCATGAAGGATATTTGATGAAGCTACGCCGACCAGCCATCGTGTATTCGCTTCCTTGGTGCCATCAATGACTCCCGCTTTACCCAGAAACTCCACATAGGATTTATGATTGTGAGACTGATAGGATCTGGAACTAAAATAACCCTGGACCATACCATCATTATACCCTGTCTTTATCGAGCCGTATACCTTGTCAATTCGATAAAATGGGTCCTTATCCATTTCTTTAATCCTTTTCACCGCTTCCATAGAATCATCGAAGTGATAATTTTTAGACGCAATTTCTGCCTTCTCAATGGGCTTTCTGTCATTGATAGTAGGCCAGGCAAATAACAAGGCTTCGAGAGAAACCAATCCCACAAGTGATGGGAATACCAACTTCCTCAACATCCCTTCTGAATACAACCAAAGCAAAGCTGTATAACCAATGAGGAAAACCGACACTTTAACCTGCACATCACTGTCAATGTTGACATCCTTTACATTGTATGGAAACCAAAGTATACACAACAGGAAAAGAGAAGAAGTAAACAAAACCCACTTCTTTAAAGGCTTGCCTGAAATAATCTCCTGAAAACCCATCAGCCCCACAAAAAGGACACTAAAAGGGATAAAAAGAGATAATGCTAATTTGTAATAATTGCCTGCAAACCCATAAAATGCATATCTGAACCATGGAAACATAATGAGGAATAACCAGAAGAGTAAAAAGCCTCCATATATCCATTTCTGCCTGCGACCTGCTAAAGCAAAAAACTGAAAGACAAAAAGAAGAGTTATCAACCCGATATAGAAACATGGAGATTCGAGATAATTTCGCCACCCTTTGTAATCGCTCCCGGCACCAAGCATGTCATTTGAAAACGTCCGCATAATAGCAGTTACATTGTGCTTGGCAACCGAGACGCCCCATACTGGTTGATCTGTGAGTTTTTCACTATAGGACACATTGCCGGAGACACGAGGGCTATTCGCATACTTATGCCACTGTCCGCCAACAAAGGGCACCACAAAGAGCAACGCCAACAGGCCACAAATCACCATTCGTTTATACCCCTGCAAAATCTTTATCAAGGAAGGTCCATACACGTCGAGCATCCGAACCAAACTATACACAGCCATAAATAAAACAAGGAAGTAACCCCGAGCACCTACCTCAAAAATGAAAGGGATTGGAAAAAGCCACCATATTTTCCTGCGCAACAATAACTCAAACCCCAGGAATGCACAGGTCATCCAGAAAATAAGATATGCATGGCTATACCATGTATTACCCAAAATCACATATCCTCCATAACCATACACTAAAGCCCCAATTAAACAAACCGGTAATGCAAATTGTGCTTCTCTCAGGAATCTGTAAAACACAAAACCCGTTATCAATAAAGTTCCTGCCTGAACCCATGCAATAGCATAGGCGATCTGCGCGGGCTCCATCGGGAGAAATACCCATTGGAATGGATTGAGGAGATAGCCTGGATAGAAATTTGTTCCGATCCCAATATAAAAGGACCAGCCCGGCCAACCTACTTCCTGAAAATACCTGGCACTTTGAACGAAGTTTGGAAAAAACACCGTAATCGTATCTGACCCAACATCATTGAAAATATAAAGGTTAGGTCCGAACAAATATTTTGAAAACAATATCAGTGTCAGTGCTACGGATACTATTGCAAACAAAAGAAATGTCTCCCTTTCATTCCATGGCCACGAAGGAAGTATCACCTCAGCGGACTGCTTCTTTACAGGGATACTTTTACTCTTTGCTTTTGCCATACTAATTCCATTTCGATCCTACCGGATCATTGACTCATCAATGTAAAAGAATTCTACACCAAGATCATCTAACCTGCTGTTGTGCACCGGTTTGAAGTTTTGTTAAATGTAGTGAACGAGTCTTGCTTTGATGCCACAGAGTAAAAATACTTTTTCCACTCATACCCGCCAATAAAACCAACCCTGCTATTTCAACCAACTGCTAAGATCCCTGCCTGTGTATGCCTGTAATCTGAGCACATCCTCCCTGAATTGTTCGATGAGCCAGGCCCTGTCCTCACTGCTCACTTTTTCATAGCGGATAACTTCCTCGTTGAAATAGGCAATCGCCTTATTAATTTTGATACGCTTAAGGAATCTGACAAATCCTGACAAACCTGCCTCTGTCAACTTCCTTTCACCCCAGGCAATGAATTCCCTCATCCGCTTGGATTTTACCTTTTTGGCGGCATTGGATTTAGCATGCATACCGGGAGGCTTGAACGTTGGATCTACACCCAGGAAACCATATAAATCTTCAAGTACTTTGTCAGGCTGACCGGCAATATCCTCAAACCATACCAGGTGAATCGAAGTTGCAGGAAAAAATTCCAGAAAACGCTGGAGATGCCTGAAGTATAATCCATTGATGATGTACTCTTCTTCTTCACGCATCGCCTGGCCGATAGGTCTCCTCTCCGCCTTCAAAAAATACTTTGTAAAATAATAATGTGAGGTCGCCCGCTCCACCGGTGACCGCATACACAAGATCAGCTTGACATCAGGAAACATGCTCTTGATTCTTTCCGGCACGACCGGGGAGATCAAATACTTTGGTGTGATCTCACCCTTGATCTGACCTTCCGTACAATGCTGAAAGAATCTTTTGTACCACGTGATACCTTTACTGAAATTTCCCTGGTGAACAGGTGCGGTAAGATGGACCAGGTCATGGAAAAAATGTACTTCCTTAGGTTCAGCAGTGCAGATACCCGGGTGCGCGCTGAGCATTTTATTTACCCAACTGGTACCTGCCTTAGCTGCACCGATGCCAATATAATCTACCTTAAATTCCGTCATACGATCAGCATGGGCTTTTATACATAGTCATCTGGTTCAGATTAGTTGATTGCGCTTGTTATGCTCTGTGCTTTTGATGGAATAGCTTTTGATAAATTTCTTCATGTGCATTCATTGCAATGGGAAGACTATAGTTGGAATTCACATAGGCATACCCATCCAGTCCTAAATCACGCCACTTGTTATCACCCAGTAGATACTCCAGGCCGTGGTGAAATTCGTTAGCTGCGGCATGATATCCAAACCGCGAGGCAAAATCATCCGGGTTGACATGGCTGAGGATCGCACATTGATGCCCGGCAGCTTCAATAAAAGAATTGGGAAGCCCCTCACGCACGGAGGTATTGATGTGTATCCACGCCTGCGAAAACAACTGATGATGCAAATCGCCCTTGAACTGATCGACGAATCCAACAAACTCG
>DATHZY010000263.1:0-2259 GCA_035458325.1 Saprospiraceae bacterium
GAGTTACACCATATTCATGTGGGGATTGATCGTTTCTGTGGTAGCATTTGCCATCGCCATGGGCATGAACATGCTGGGAAAGTAACATTGAGTTTAAAATAAAAAAAGAGGCCAACACACTGTTGGCCTTTTTATATTTCAAGCAATCGTCTCAAATTATTGGAACTGGCTTACTGATACCTTTTCCTTCATCATGATTTTTGCTGTGTCTTCTATGCCCTGTGCATCATAACCACATTCACGGTGAAGTTCCTTTAATGTACCATGTTCTACCAGCCTGTCTGGAATACCAAGCATTTTAATTTCGGCGTGGTATCCGTGTTCCGCCATGAATTCAACTATGGCTGAGCCAAATCCACCAACAATCGTTCCATCTTCAACGGTGATGATCTTAGTGTATTTAGAGAAAACTTCGTGAAGCAGTTCTTCATCCAATGGTTTTACAAAACGCATATCGTAATGACCTGCATTGATACCGTAGGTTTTAAGGTTCCTGATAGCTGTTGCGGCAAAATTTCCAGGATGGCCGAAGCTGAGAATGGCTAAAGTATCCCCGTCTCTCAGTTTGCGTCCTTTACCGATCTGAATCTCCTTCATCTCAGTCCGCCACTCGGGCATTACGCCCTCACCCCTCGGATACCTGATCACCATTGGATAGGTTTGGGAATCAAGCTGGGAGGTATACATCAGGTCCCGAAGCTCCGCTTCGTTCATAGGCGCACTTACGATCATGTTGGGAATACACCTCATGTAAGGAATGTCGTAAGCACCATGGTGTGTAGGTCCGTCTTCTCCAACCAACCCCGCGCGGTCCAGGCAAAATACGACTGGCAACTTCTGGATGGCTACATCGTGTACCACCATGTCGTACGACCTTTGCATGAAGGATGAATAGATATTACAGAACACCCTCATACCCTGGGTGGCCAGGCCTGCGCTAAATGTAACGGCATGTTGCTCGCAAATACCTACATCAATAGCTCTGTCCGGCATTTTCTCCATCATAAATTTAAGCGAGGAACCGGAGGGCATAGCTGGTGTTATCCCCATGATCCTGGGGTTTTTTTCTGCCAGTTCTATGATGGTATGACCAAAGACATCCTGGTATTTAGGAGGCTGTGGGGTATCAAATTTCTTTTTATAAATCTCACCCGTTACTTTGTCAAATAATCCGGGGGCATGCCATTTGGTTTGATCTTTTTCTGCCAGCGCATAGCCTTTTCCTTTCACGGTAATGATGTGCAGCAGTTTAGGACCCGGAATATGTTTCAGGTCTTCCAGCGTATCCACCAATTTTGTGATATTGTGACCGTCAATAGGTCCAAAATACCTGAGTTTCATGGCTTCGAACAGGTTGCTGCTCTGGTTGATAAAACCTTTGATGGAATGTTCAAGCTTGCTGGCCATTTCACGGGCTACAGGAAGTTTTCCCAGCGCCTTCCAAATATCTTCTTTGAACTTATTGTAGGTATGAGATGTGGTAATATCAGTCAGGTATTCTTTGAGCGCCCCAACATTTGGGTCAATGCTCATGCAGTTATCGTTCAGGATGATCAGCGCATTGGAATCAGAAACCCCTGCATGATTCATAGCCTCGAATGCGATACCAGCCGTCATGGCGCCGTCTCCTATAATGGCTACACACTGCCTGTCGGTTTCCCCTTTCAATTTAGAAGCTACGGACATTCCGAGTGCCGCTGAAATAGATGTGGACGAGTGGCCCACGCCGAAGCTGTCATAAGGACTTTCGCTCCGTTTCGGGAATCCACTGAGGCCACCATATTTTCTGTTGGTGGGAAACGCATCTTTTCTACCAGTGAGGATCTTATGGCCGTACGCCTGGTGGCCTACGTCCCAGACCAATTGGTCGTAAGGCGTGTTGAAAACATAATGCAGGGCAACAGAAAGCTCCACAACGCCTAAGCTGGCTCCAAAATGGCCCCCGTGCACACTTACGATGTCAATGATATACTGCCTCAGTTCATCACAGACCTGGTGTAATTGCTCTTTACTGAGCTTTTTAAGGTCATCCGGGTTATTAATGTCTTTTAAAAGTGTGCCCTGGTTGATATCCATGGAAATCCTGATTGTGAATTGACAAAATTACGCAGGCTGGGCCTATCAGCCTGCGTAAATTACTGGATTTCCTAACAATTAATTGAGTATTATGTTCTGTGGTTACTGTTTGACAACACGGAATGTCTCAACATAGCCTTCTCCAACCTGCGTTTTCAGGAAGTACATCCCCTTGGGCAGTCT
>DATHZY010000264.1:0-5620 GCA_035458325.1 Saprospiraceae bacterium
ACTACTCACCACTCACTACTCACTACTCACCACTCACCACTCACAGCTCACAACTCACAACTCACCACTCACTTCAGATCCTTAACAGGGACAAGATTGACATAATCCCAGTATGAAGTCACATTGACGATCTTCCAGACACCAGCGACTTTCTCCATGATCCTGGACTCCAGGGATGGGGTATACATGTTCATTTCAGGATTGATATTGTATTGGTTCCAGGTCAGGTAGGCCATGCCGGGATTGAAAAACTTGACCTTCATATTTCGCCTTTCCACTTTAGGATGGCTGCTTCCATCGGGTGGCACTGGGTTGTCTTCAATATATTTCTTCGATCTGGCATCAATTTCACCCCATCCAACTTTAGCATTAAAAGTTCCGTCGGCATTGTTCCATGCCTGGAAGGCATAGTCCACATGGGCAAAATGGGCTTTCCAGCATTCGTAATCACGGGCATAGAAGCAGGAAGTCTCATTTTCGATCACACTCATGATGGCTTCCGTCTCACTCACCTGGTCAAAGGTGGGAGATGGTCCATTGGTTGATTTGGTACTATCAGATTTACAGGATCCGATGGACAGGGCAATGGCCAGGACGAGATAGGTCAGTTTATACATTTGAGTAGATTTAAGAGATGCTGAAACCGCGTTTCGGATTATTCAATGGTTAAACATAAAGAAATCTAATCCAGTAAACCTGTTTTCGGCTCACATTTTATAGCACCCTGTCAAAATAATCAAAAGGCTCATTACATGAAAAGGTGTATCACTTCGTAGAAAATGTCATAGATACCTTAAACGCCATATTATCCGTGGCCTTGTCCAAAGCATATGGTCCATACCGATAATAACCACCGATCCCAAATCCAAGGTAGCCGACATTGAGATAAACCATCCTGACCAGGTTGTCAATCTGAAGGCCAGCTTCGTAGAGGCCTTTCTCTTTGGTTTTGAATTCAATCTGCTGATGATATTCCGGATTCGACAAGGTCCCCCACCCTATATTTTGTACAATCGTAAATATGGGCCGGAACTTACCCGCATGAAATAATAACGAACCAAAGTTGTGCGCGTAAAATACGTTGACATACCGGTCTGATAAAAACTCATAAGGTCCAATCGTCTGGAAATAATTCCTGACCAATACAGACAGGTCCCGAATGTTACTTCCTTCGCCGGTAAATAACAAAGCATAAGGCAATGGCTGATCAATCAATCCGGCATCAACCCTGATTCTTGACTCTCCAAGATTCTTAAAGTAGAAGGATTCTTCAACCCTGGCTTCAAGCTTGTTAAATGAAAACTGGCCATCCAATACGGCATCCAATCCTCTGGTATAAGACAAAGACAGCACCGGATATTTCGTGCCCATACTGAGTCTACGTCCCATAGAGGAAATCAGTTTTTCCTTATGGGCATAACGGATATTAATGGTAAAATCGGTGTTCGTAAAGTCTATGACCGGGGCCGTCTCATCGACGAGGTAGATGTACTCATACAAAGGATTGACTTGAGTATGATTAAAGGATACATTCACTTTTGCATATTTTAACGCCCTGAGGCCAATGGCTATACTGCTTTGCTCGATGTTATCCATCTGGGTTGCCAGAAAACTACGCCAATCATATTGCCGCTCATTAAAGAAGCCAAGCCTTGTCTTGCCTGATTCAAGAAGGGTGTTTTCATATTTCCCGCGAATCTGTACCTCCCGCTGCTTGTCAACGGTCCAGGTGACTTCACCACCATATTTCCACTCATCATCTTTCAACCCGAAGCCAAAGTAGCCACCCAATGATAAGTTCTTTATTAGTTTGTCATTTGTGTACGCTCCCAGGCCCAACCGAAACCCTTCATACATATTGAAGATGAGCGATTTTGAAATATCTAAATCTAGAAATCCAACAGGTATCCTGTTACCGGATAACTTTTCAGTAAAGGTTAAAATCTTGTCGAACTTATACTTTTCGCCAAGGCTGTCGATGACCTCATAGGTCTTAAGTTCCTTTACACTCAAAGGATCAACCCTATGCGTATTCCAGAAAAGGGTGTCCCTGGCAGATGCTTTATCATCCAGCCGAAGCACCTCAACGGAAAAGTCTTTCTTTTTCAGTTCAGGATGCAATTTGACATCCTTGATATGGCTTTTGCCGTTTGCGCGCATGCCGACCTCTGCATAGGAATCTACCTTTACAAATATTTCAAAATTGAGTTGTTCGGGAAACCACTGCTTACCATCTATCAATTGATATTGCTGTTGGATCTTTACATCAATTAACCCTTTATTGTAGGGTTCGGCAATTACATGCTGGATGGCATAGGTACTGGTATTGATATACAGCAATCCCTTCAGGGCTTCGTAATTCTTGCCCTCTTGGGGTTTGAATGAAAGAATAAAAGTGGTGTCCTGCTGCTGATAAAGCGTATCCTCGATCCTGAAATCGTACTTCGCCAGGCTACCGTCACTGATGGGATTGATATACCGGACATCAAAGATCGATATGATCTCCCTGTAGAAGGAAAAAGGCTGCAAATCAGTGGCTAAGGGTGCAAAGGAAGGATTCTTAAACCCGGAGACTTTCACGCCAAGGATTATCTCTTCCGAATTGTCAGGATGGATAAATCTGCGTTCCGTGACGGACTCCATGATCAAGGCATGTCCATCTTTAAAAACCTCAGATTTTAATTCATCAACATCTTCCGACGCACTGTCATCGACCAATACAAAATCATAAATGACCTTATTGTAGGACGTATATTTAAAAGAGGTGATGTTTTCAGGATTGTTGATTTTCTTATTCGCGATCACATTCCGGATGATCCGGTTGGCCGGGTTCTCCCCTGCCTTGACCACGATCTCCTCAAAAACAAAGGCTGACGGAGATAATTTTATCGCAGACAGATCCTGACCCTCCGGGGAATCCATGTAGACTGTTTTCTGTTCATAACCAACATAACTGAAGGTTAAACTTGTGAAGGCAATGGGCGATGAATACCTGAATTTTCCATTGATATCCGTCATGGTACCAGTCAGCACATTTTGATTGAAGATGATATTGACAAAAGCCAATGGGTGGTTCGTTTCGTTATCCAATACTCGTCCGGCAATTTCATGCTGGCCGATCAATTTACTGGTGAGGAGGATCAACACCCAAAAACAATTCATCTTTTTCCTAGCTATCATGCGCAGGTCTATTTAATCTCATTGGTAAACATGTCCTGAAGAATCTAAGATCAGAGAAGCTGCTACTTTGTGTTGAACATGTTGTAGTCAGTGTTGACAATACCGTCCCTGATTCCAAGAGCACGGGCCATGGTTACGATTTGACCACGATGAAAAGTACCGTGATTGATGATGTGCACGATGTATTCATATCGGCTTAAATCATTCTTTGCCCAGGGCATATTGAAATGAAGCACCTTGAGTAAGTCATCCTCAGTATATCTGGAAAATTCGACCTTCATTTGGGTGGAAACCTCTTTCAATTCCCTGAGCACATTCTTCACATCTCTTTCCCTCACAGACCAATCAAACCCGGTGGTATCCTGCTCAGCAATAAACAGTAGCCAGAAGCGCTGGGTCCTCAGGATATGCTGAACGGTATAGTCGATCGAGGTATAACTGGAAGGAGTCTCTTTATAGAGCAGTTCAGGATCCAATTGATCGAGCCAGCCAACCACCTGATGATTGGCCCATTCGTTAAACGCAGCATAGTTTGCAATCAGTTTTCCGAGGCTCATAGCTTTTGGGATCATTATCTGGCGATAAATGTACAAAAGCCGAATCCTTGAAAAACCAAAGCTGACGTTAAATTATCCCTAAAATCCCGTGGCCTTTTTGAGTTTTATTCAATCTCTTCCACCGGATGGCTTACTCTCCGCCAAACAACAGATAGCCCAGGCCTAGTTTCAAGCCTGCATAGGCATTGTGGGAAGGATCATAGATTCCACTTCCATTTGGAATCTGCCAGTCCGGATGATTGATGTCGTTCAATCCATATCCAACATTCAAGGTAGCATCAAGGAAGAGTTTTTCACCGAATAAAATTCTTGCACCGAGGTCGAGACTGAGAAATAGGTCACTTGAATTAAACCGTTCCGTCACATCCGTAGCCCCGAGATCAAAATTTTCTCCGGTGATGGGATTGCCGATGATTTCGGAATATTGCTGACCATCCCGAAGCCATTCCTGTTGTGCTTCCTGAAGGTTTGCGATGACAACACCTGCACCACCCAGGAAATTAACCTTACTTCCGGTCCCATTAAACATCAGCATCACGGGAATCATATTATACTTTAAGGTCAAAGTCCGCTCCCATTCCGAGCCACTATAGGAATCAAGATACTGCTGGCCTAGATCTGTAAACCAATATCCGGATCGGATACCCATGTGGTCTGAGATATTATATCCGACATCAATACCAAATGAGAAGTTATAGGTCGGTTTATAATCATACTCCCGACCGTTACCCCAGGTATTCTGGTTGATGATATTGGTGTTGAGAGGCATGGCATTAGCGCCGATCGTAAACCCTTTCTGGGCATATCCATTGATGGCCAGGAAGGCTAAAACAGCAATTGAAAACAATCTTTTCATGTGGAATGTGATTATGAATTTGATAAAATCAATAGGAATCGTATTTCAAATCCGAAGATAATCATCCCTTGCATATTCACAACCGTCATCCCGGAATGAAGGCCAAAGGTTTAAGCCTACCATCCGATAAAAATTTTCAAGGAGCTATGCCTCCAATGAGCACAAGGATCAGAACTTATTGCACTGCAAGTTCTGCGTAGCCGAAATTGACATCAAAATCAACGCACCAGACAATGACAAATTTGTACTGGGCATAGTCCAGATTATCCGGCAGGTCATAGGTGTAATTTCCCTTTACGCCCTTGATATCACCCAGGTCGATGAAATCGGAAGTGATCGCAGACAGGCTAGATGTCAAATAGATATTGAGGTCGGGGCCGGAGTCTGTTTTAAAATTGGTCAGTGTCAGGGTAGTCTTTTCCTGGTCGATCGTGGCAATACCCTTCGTCTGGTGGGCAGCGGAGACGAAATCACCCCTGAATGACGGATTAGCAGGAGGCGCGGCCTGGTCGTCCTTTGCGCAGGAAGTAATCAAGAAGCCGGCAAGCAAAGTAAGTCCAAGAAAGCACTGATATGAAGTCCTCATAAATAGATGTGGTAGAATGTGATTCAATCTCTAAAGATAGTAAGATAACGATAAGATGCCGTTGCAGGAGTGTCGTAGTGAGCGAAGCCGAACTATTTGCTCCGGCAACAACCTGAATACTCACCTGGATTCCCAGAGAGATATTAATTTTGAATTCTCCTGGTCGCAGGAGCAAATAGTTGACTCACAATGACGATCCAGCAATGGCCGCGGCCGCTGGATGGCGTTTTCGCCGCCAGCCAGAAAGATTTCATGGAGAATTCTCTTTGGAATTACAGTAGGAATCGCGGTGGTTGGCGGAGATAACTCCATCCAACGGCGTTTCAGCTTCATACTTCGATTTGAATTTCTCAAGGTCGCATGACTAAATAGTTTGACTCACTACGATGCATTTACAAAAGCCATATTCTTTTGAGAGGAGATAAATCCACTTTCTCACTT
>DATHZY010000265.1:0-5482 GCA_035458325.1 Saprospiraceae bacterium
TCTGAAGATCAAGAGGCAATCACTATATCTGGATTCCTTTACGGCGGTTTTCATCACAAAAACAAGCCCGATTTCATGTGTACCTCCACTCAAAGGGAATCCTGAAATCGTATAATCATAACTATAGCCAATTCTTAATTGGTTGGTTCTTAGCCCTATAGAGCCTATAATGGCTTCGGAACGACCGGAGGATACCCGATAGTGTCCTCCAAAACTGACCGGACCCGCATCGAAGGTGATCCCTCCATTTATTTGTTGAAAAGGGCCCTGTCTGACAAAGATAACCGAGGGAGAAAGAGTAACTTCAGTCCTGCTGTTAAAAACGCCGGAAAAAACCGGCCAGGTACCACCACCATGGACCGTCCATCGCATCGGTATACCCGGTGAAAGTGAGGGATTTATGTCTAGAAAGTCAGGTTTTGGCTGATTTAGGTGCCTGATAGCCAGTCCCCCATATAGTCTTTCTCCATATAAAACGAATCCCAGGCCCAGGTCAGGGTAAAAGATGGTATTTTTTTCTGGCGCAACTTCTTCAGTAGGGAATGGGCTGCCTCCGGGACTTATTGTGCCGAAGTAGTCGTCTATCTGATCACCAAACCGGAGCTGGTCCCAATTGAGGGTAGACTGGACGAAACCAATTTCAGTTCCCATTTTTACAAACAGGTCATCATTGAGTCGAAGCCGGTACGAAAAGATGCCGGCCACTTTAGTTGTCTTGAGAATACCATCGCCGGCATCATCCGAAAGGATCCATAACCCTGCACCACTGTTGATCGAAGGGAAGAACTGGTCATAAGAAACCGCATAGGTGCGGTATGCATTGTTGAATCCGGGAAACTGGTTCCTGTAATTTGCAGAAAATCTTGGCGATTCGGTTAACCCCGACAAGCCGGGATTCAGTTGGAGGGGTGACAGATAGAATTGTGAAAAAACAGGATCCTGAGCAGTCAGATAGCTGGCTATTATAACAAGGATAACCGTGCCTAAACCCCTCAGTTTAAGCTCAGACAGTCTTGCCGGCTGGTTGACAAGAGCCAAAAGCTGATTATTCTTGATCAGTCGCATGGATGTGCTGCAATATTAATCCTTTTAGAGTAGGTAACGTCGAAAGTCACTTAATACGTCCATAATGCAGGAAAAAGACCCCGTATTTGTCAACAATTGGCCAAAAATATTATTTCAGGATAGCAATAGTTGTTGGTCGGTAACGTTTTATTAACGATTTTTAAGACTCCACTTCAGGCCGGAAAATCATATGAACAGACTTTTCACACTTCTTTTTATTCTATGTGCCCTGTCTGCAGGCCAATTGGCTGCCCAGCAGATTTTGTCACACAAATTTATTTTAGCCTGGTCTGAGGACAATGCCCTTTCTTTTGATGGAGCAGGCGAATTTTCGGCAAATCCGGCACTTCCAGTTTATACTTACAGGTTTCCATTGGAAGGATCTGCCAAGTTAGCGGTTGAACTAAACGTTGAATCAAGTGAACAAATAAACATCCCAAACGAAGTTTTATCAGCAGTAATTCCCAAAGAATACGTTGTTGGTTCCAGTATGGAACAGGAGCGTGGAAAGTGGTATGGAAGAGTTTGGGTCATGCCTTTGGTTTCACTGACAGGGCAAATGGCAGAAAGAATTACCAGTGGCATATTATCAATACGTATAGATCCGGTTTTCTTAGGTGGAACAGTTCGCTCAGGCCCAGGATTCAAAGAAAATTCGGTGCTTCGTGAAGGAAGTATCCATAAGTTATCGGTGGATCAGCCCGGGATTTACAAACTTGATTTCAATTTTATAAAGGACAAACTAAAAATTGATCCGTCTACAATATCTGCTTCCAATATTGGAATCTTTGGTAATGGAGACGGACGCATTCCCCAGTGGAATTCAGCTCCAAGGATTGACGATCTGGAACAATCTGCCTCCTATGGTTTTGGACTTGAGGATGGTCAGTTTAACCCGGGAGATTATTTACTCTGGTATGCAGAAGGCACACACCATTGGTCCTACGATTCCGTGGAGAGGATATACAACATGGAGTACAATAACTATGATGCAGTCAATCATTACTACGTAATAATAAATGGTCCAACCCGCCAGTCCATACAAAGCAGGCCCAATGGCACCGGGAGTGATTATGTTTCAGCTTCATCAATTGATTTCCAGCGCCTCGAAGAAGACAAAGTTAATCTGCTGGGCAGGTACCGGCCACCCGGATCCGGGCAGGAATGGTATGGTGATGAGATGGCCGTGTTGAAGGAAATTAATTATACGGACCGTTTTGATCTGCGGGATCTCATTCCTGCTGATACCCTTCATTACAAAGTTAGGTTTGCTGCCAGGGCTGCTAACCTGACCCGGTTTTATTTCCGCGTAGATCAGAAGGAAGTAGGACGGAATGTAGGCGGTGTGGATCTGGTGAATTATGAATCTTCATTTGCCAACGATGCGCTTCTCCAGGGCGAATTTGTTCCCGGGGTTCCAGTGCAGAATATTGTCGTTCGGTATCCGGATGCCAGTGGAGTAAATTCACGCGCCTGGGTTGATTACATCCAGCTGAATATAAGAAAGCAGAATGTGTACAGGCAGGGAACTCCTTTATTCATCAGAGATCCTCGTACTACCTATGCCGGCATACCTGAATATACACTGGATGGTGTCACTGCCGGATGCCAGATTTGGGATATCTCACAACCACTGACACCGGTTTTGCAGCAATATAATAGTGGAGCGAAGACAACCTTTATTGACTTGCCTGGAATGGATGTGCCTGATGAATTTATTTGCTTTAATCCTGCAACGGATGTGCGTATCCCTGAATATGAAGGGGCCATTGCCAATCAAAACCTTCACAGTATACAGCGCGCTGATTTAGCTATCATCTATTATGATGCGTTTGAAGAAGCTGCCATGAAAATTGCAGCACACAGGAGGACACACAGCAACCTTGAAGTGGTTGCCATACCTGCAAGCCAGGTGTTTGAAGAATTTGGCGGCGGTTCAAAAGACCCTTCTGCGATCAGGGATTTTGCAAGAATGATTTATAAGCGTGATGCTGATTTCAGATATCTGCTTTTGCTTGGTGACGCTACGTATGATTATTTAAATCATTTCACGGATCTCCCGTACCAGAATTTTATCCCGGCATTCGAAACAGAAGAATCACTGGATCCGATTCGTTCCTTTCCATCCGATGATTACTTTGCGCTCCTTGATGATGATGAGGGCGATAACCTTATTGGGGCTATTGATATTGCGGTTGGCCGCTTGCCGGTAAGTGAAGCTGATGAAGCGTTGGAGATTGTCAATAAGATAATCCATTATGATACCAGTCCATCAACACTTAATGACTGGCGTTCGAGAATCGTCATGGTGGCAGATGATGAAGATGGAAATACGCATTTGAATCAGGCTGATGGATTGGTAGTCCAGACTTTAAATGATAACCCTGACCTGAACGCCCATAAAGTTTATCTGGATGCCTTTCCACAGGAATCAACTCCTGGCGGTGACCGATATCCTGCAGTCAATGAGGAGATAGATCTCAATATGAAAAAGGGGGCTCTCACCGTTACCTACATGGGCCATGGTGGGCCAAATGGATGGTCACAGGAAAGAGTATTGGGGATTAACCAGTCGCAATCCTATGACAACCTGGACAATATGCCACTCTTCATCACAGCGACATGTTCTTTTGCCGGTTATGATGAACCTGGTTTTATCAGTGCAGGAGAGCACTTGCTTCAAAACACGAAAGGTGGGGCCGTGGCCTTGATGACTACCGTGCGAGCCGTATATTCAGGCTCTAATGAACGCCTCACCCGGGCCGTACTCAAATTACTGTACACACCTGATTCAACCGGTGCGTATCTCACGATGGGAGAGGTGCTACGCAGGGCAAAGAATGTAAATGCAATCGATACACTGGATAATAACGCTAGGAAATTTACTTTGCTAGGGGATCCATCGCAATTGCTTGCTATTCCGGAGCATCAGATCCTAGTCACAGAGATCGGTGGTAAATTGATCGGCGGAGGAACATTGGATACGCTCAGCGCCCTTGAAAAAGCTACCGTTTCCGGAACAATTGTTAACCAGCAAGGAGAAATTCTTAACGGTTTTGATGGACAGTTATTTCTTACTCTTTTTGATAAAGTTAAGGTCAGCAAGACACTTGCCAATGATGCGTCAAGTACCGTCAAGCCATTTGCTTCACAAACCAGGCAATTATTTAAGGGTACCGCAACCATCATAGCAGGTACCTGGTCCATAGAGTTTGTTTTGCCAAAGGATATAGATTTCGCATTTGGATCTGGAAAAATGAGCCTGTATGCCCATAATGGTATCACAGATGCATCAGGCTACACGACTGAATTTATCGTCGGAGGCGTCTCCACAGGAGGACTGGCTGATGACCTGCCACCGGTGATCAAACCATTTATGAATGATACCAATTTTCTCTCCGGGGGTATTACAGATAGCGATCCTGACTTATTAATATTGTTGAGTGATGATAACGGAATCAATGTCTCCGGGACAAGTATCGGCCATGATATAGAAGCCATCCTCGATGGGGATGACAGGAACAGCTTAATACTCAATGATTTTTACCAGGCCTCCCTGGACGATTATGCCAGCGGAGAGGTTCGATATCCCTTATCCGATCTCTCTCCCGGACTACATACCTTAAAAGTAATCGCCTGGGATCTTGCCAATAACCCCGCCGAAGCCTACCTTGAATTCTTTGTAATAGATGCCGATGGCCCTATTCTCAAGAACCTGTTCAACTTTCCTAATCCATTTTCTGAAGAAACCTTTTTCCAGTTTGAACATAACCGACCTGGTATCATCATGGATATGGACCTGGATATTTTTGACCTTTCCGGACGACAGGTCAAGAATATATCCCTGGATGGTTACGTTTCTGATGGGTATCGGATAGCGGATTTATACTGGGATGGACTGAATGAGGCCGGGGTAGAAGTGGCTCCTGGTATGTATGTATTCAAGTTGAAAGTTGTCTTTAAGACGAACGGAAATACGGAGACCATAGAAAGTGATGTCGAAAAACTCGTCATCCTTAGATGATCTCAATTAAACTATCTTTGCACTCAATTTTTTAAACAATTCAGATTTTCATGAAATACATTTCACTCTTTGTATTAATGTTTTCTGTGGTTACCACGGCCAAGAGCCAGTATTGTGATCCCGCAACAGAAAATTGCCCTAATGCCATTATTTCGGCTGTCCCATTCCTCAGGATTGTTCCAGATGCCAGATCAGCGGCTATGGGTGACGGTGGAATCGGTATTTCCGCTGATGCAAACTCCATGCACTTCAATGCATCAAAACTGGCGTTCGTAGAGAATGATCTTGGCCTCGCTGCCAGCTATTCTCCATGGCTCAGGTCATTGGGCCTACAGGATGTCTACCTCGCATATCTTGCAGGGTACAAGAAAATAGGAGAAAATCAGACCCTTG
>DATHZY010000266.1:0-4273 GCA_035458325.1 Saprospiraceae bacterium
CCTCGTGCTACAGCTCAGCAACCGAGTGAAAAATGAAAAAAGGCTGAGGCTAAGGCGTAGGCTTAGGCTTAGGAAAGATTGATAATTACCAATCAGCGATCCAAGTGCCGCAGGAACGACCGATTTTGTAAAGGTGGGTTTTAACCCAACTAAAAAGCCGAAGACGAAGGCTAAGGAAAGATCGATGATTACCAATCATCGATCCAAGTGCCGTAGGCACGACCGATTATGTAAAGTTGGGTTTTAACCCAACTAAAAAGGCGAAGGCTAAGGCTAAGTAAAATATCAAAAAAACGGTGTAGTGCCCTGGCTTACTACAATCGTAAAGTCATCATCCTGGCCACCACAAGTGATTCACCCGCCTGAAGGATCAACTCACCTTGTCCTTCAACCTTGTATAAATCCAGTCCTTCAATAAACCGGATCACTGTCAGCGAGGCATTGTAGGCAATCGTCAGTGAGGCATTTGACTGTAACCTCAAGGAGTTGATTTCTATGCTGCCCTCCTTGATACAAGGTGGTGCAAAGGTGGATGATGAGACGTCAGGGATAATGACATCGGAAAACTCATTTGGCAAGGAAGCTGAGCTCCAGTTTTGTGGGCAAGACCAGTCATTTTCCATGCCCGGCGTACCGCCCTTCCAGGTAATGGTAGTTTGTGAAAAGCCAATGAATGTACCCAGGGCAAAAAGGATCGCTAATGCCAATCGCATGCCGCGTATTTTGGATGATTTCATATTTTCTAATTTTTGGGTATCTGTATCGTTGGCCAATAGAACTGATTTGCGCCTCCTATGTTGCAAACTTGAGTGAAAAGAAACACCGGAATAGGGGATATCCATTAATACCTGTGAATTATATAATCCCTTCTCAGAATAATGTAAAAGTTTTTAATCCATATTGACTCACCTTTGTGCTACAACGAAGGTTGTTTTAAAAATAAATACTGTTTGTCACACAGTTACGATAAATTCAGTAACTCAGTGAAAGGGTCATCGGTGAGGGTGGCCCTTTTTTTTTGTGTAAGAGAGTGAGAACGTGAGAACGTGAGAGAGTGAGAACGTGAGAACGTGAGAGAGTGAGAGGCTGGGTTGATAGGTTGATGAGTTGATGGGTTTACCATGAAGTCATACGAAAAGCTGTCTCTTAATAGTTAATTCATGCTCAAAGTACTTCATGGTTGATGGGTTTATCAAGATGGTTTATCTTTCATGTAAACAAATAAAGAAATGGGTGAAATCAGGCATTTGCAGGATGGCAAAAGAGGGGCCTTCGTGTATTTCGTGGATGGACAGCAGCTGGCAGAGATGGTGTATGTCATGTATGCTTCGAAGCGCATGGTCATCGAGCATACGGAGGTAGACGAATCGCTTAAAGGACAGAACATCGGCAAGAAATTATTGGAAAGCCTGGTACATTATGTTCGTGAGCAAGGTATCAAGGTTGTACCCTATTGTCCGTTTGCGAAAGCGATGTTGGAGAAAACGAAAGAATGGCAGGATATCGTGGAGGTAAAAAGTGATGGGGTGAACTGACCTGACTGCGTCATGGTCAGTTCACCCGGGGCTGTCACCCTGGGCTGTCCTCCCTGGGTTGTCTCCCCGGGCTGTCTCCCTGGGTTGTCTCCCTGGGCTATCACCCAGGGTTGATAGATGACGGCCTTTCAGGCCTTAGTGGTGCTCCCTGGGCTGGCACCCAGGGTTAGCTGATGGCGGCCTTTCAGGCCTTGGTGGCATGCTCTATCTTTTAGTCTTTTTCTTCCAGGAAAAAGATTTCTTCGACGGGTTTAGAAAATACGCGTGCAATTTTTAGCGCCAGCACAGTGGATGGGACATACTTATTTGCCTCCATGGCATTGATGGTCTGGCGGCTGACGGAGATGCGGTTAGCGAGATCTTCCTGCGTGAGGTTATGGATAGCGCGTTCTACTTTGATTTTATTTGTCATCTGCCATGGATTTAGAATTCCTGTAAAGGATGTAATTAAAGCGGATGATAAAGATGATCAGGATGGTAAACATGTTGTAGATCATGATATGCAAAAATGCAATACCATACACCAGGAGAAAGGCGATCAATAACAGGACGTAATTTAACCAGACCGACCAGAGCAATGAAGACAGGCGCAGGTTGGCGATAAATTCATCTTCATGTTGCTCCTTTGAAAAGGCCACCATCAAGGCACCGAGGAGGAAGACTACGCCCACCAATGTGTTGGTGATGTTTGCTTCAATCAACCCAAATGGGCCGTACTCACCAACCACCACATCCGAGATAATTCCTATCTCATCATAAAAGAGGGTCAATACTTTTGCATTCAGCCATTCTGCCTCATAGCCGGTAGCGGTCAGGAGAATCCCTGCAATCGTGGCCGGGATCAGGATAAACCAACCGATCGTCTTGAAGCGGTTGGGCAATAAGAGTGTTTGTTTCATTTGAAGTTGATGGGTTGATGAGTTGATTGGTTGAGAGGTTTATGGGGCTTATGTAGCTTATAGTGCTTATAGAGCTTATAGTGTTTATAGTGCTTATAGTGTTTATAGTGCTTATAGGATTATTTTGTTGATACGGATATAAGCTTGATAAGCTTCATAAGCTTCATAAGCTTCATAAGCTCTATAAGCTTCATAAGCTCTATAAGCTCTATAAGCTTCATAAGCTTCATAAGCTTCATAAGCACAATCAATAACTCGTCAAATGTAATGTTTATTTTACATTTTGACGTATTTATTTTACTTTTTGTATGTCAAACTTTACATCATTTAACATAATACTTTGATAATCAAGTACTCAGCACTTGAAAATTAGGTGTTCACTGACCCGGACCAATTGTAACTAAAGAGACACTCGCAGGGTATAAAATGCCAGTACTTTTGAATCCTGAAATGAATACATGAGCCTATGGATCTGCAACATTATCTGGACATCTTTATCAATGCCTATAAGGGTTATGCTAATTATCTCTTCCATGAGATCACAACCCCATCGTGGCACAATTACTTCTATTGGCTAATCGGAGTATCCCTGTTTTTCTTTTCCCTGGAATATTTCAGGCCCTGGAAAAAGGAACAGGGCGCGTGGACACGTGAATTCTGGCTGGACGTGTTTTATATGTTTTTCAATTTCTTCCTCTTCTCCCTGATCGGCTACAATGCGGTATCAAGTGTCTTTGTGGAAGCGTTCAATAACTTCCTGGCCAATGTATTTGGGATCCGCAACCTGGTGGCGATCGAGATCGCAGGATGGGCGGTTTGGGCACAGTTGCTGACGATGTTTGTCGTGAGAGATTTTATCCAATGGAATATCCACCGGTTGCTGCACCGCGTGCCTTTCCTCTGGAATTTTCACAAGGTGCATCACTCGGCCAAGCAATTAGGCTTTGCTACTCACCTGCGGTATCACTGGATGGAAAATGTAGTCTATCGTGCGATTGAATATATTCCGCTCGGCATGATCGGCTTTGGAATACAGGAGTTTTTTGTGGTTCATATCATTGCCCTGAGTATCGGACATTTCAATCATTCTAATATCCGCATTCCACTCGGTCCGCTCAAATACCTGTTTAACAATCCGCAGATGCACAGCTGGCACCATGCTAAATATCTGCCTTCCAATATCAAGTATGGCATCAACTTCGGCATCTCGCTGAGCTTGTGGGATTACCTGTTTGGTACCGTCCATTTTCCGGATAGCGGGGAGACGATTGAACTCGGGTATCCAGGGGATGAAGAGATGCCCCATACGTTTATCCAGCAAGCCAAGTTTGGCTTTCGGAAACCGATGGGGTGATTTCGTTGCGCACGAAGCGTAGGAATACGTGTTCTTTTTTGCCGCAAAAAAGAACCAAAAAGCTCGTGACACGAAAAACTCACTTAATCATCCAAGCGATTGATTGGCTTCCGGGTTCGCTGGCTCGCTTGTCACTATTTCACTTGCACCACTTTTAGGCTTTATGGCCTAAAAGTGGCCTTCCTCGCGGTTCAGACAATTTCGTGTCACAGTCTGGTTACTGATTCGAGATGATTCTTAATGATGACTTGACAACATGTGACTTGTCATTGCCCGAAACAAATCTTTCGCGCAGCTCGGACAGTTTTGAGCGACAGGTTGGTGCCGATTCGAGGTGATATTAAAAAAATGATATGAAAAGCAAAATAAAAAGTACGGACAGGTCGCGACCTGTCCGTACTTTTTATTTTGCTTTTCATATGCGCTTAATCACTGTGCGGCATGCCCTCCGCCACCTTGAAGATGTGGAGGATGTAAGGAAACAA
>DATHZY010000267.1:0-6757 GCA_035458325.1 Saprospiraceae bacterium
AAAAGGCGAAACGGACCATTACCTGCTGTTAAAAACAGCTCAATAGATTGTTGCCCGGAGCGCAATTTTTTTGATCTGTCATACGCGGATGCTTCGACCTGCTACAACCTTTCCTGGTGCGACAGCTCAGCAACCGCTTAGGTCAACCTAAGCCCAACCTTGTTTTTTCTAAAAATGGGATGTATAAGTCCCCTTTAGGGGATTTAGGGGTCAACTTTTCACTTTTCATTTTTCGTTTTTCTCTTTTCACTTTTCACTTTTCGCTCTTCACTCTGTACACTTCACTATATTTGCGGTTTGGGGCCGTGAGCCCTTTATTTTATTCAGATCGCATCAAATGGCTGTAGACGTATTGTTGGGACTCCAGTGGGGGGATGAAGGCAAAGGTAAAATCGTAGACTACCTGGCCCATAAATATCAGATTGTAGGGAGGTTCCAGGGTGGCCCGAATGCTGGTCATACGCTGTATATTGGCGGCAAAAAAACAGTTCTCCATACCATTCCTTCCGGTATCTTTCATGCACATCTGGTCAATGTGATCGGCAACGGTGTCGTCATCGACCCTACTACCCTGATGCGGGAGATCGATCAACTTGAAGCAGGGGGCCATGAAGTCCGCAGTCGTCTCCGGATCGCTAAGAAAGCCCACCTCATCCTGCCCACGCACAAGCTGCTGGACATGGCTTCGGAGGCTTCAAAAGGTGAGGCAAAAATCGGATCTACCCTGCGGGGCATCGGCCCTTGCTATATGGATAAAACCGGACGCAACGGTTTACGTATCGGGGACATTCTGAGTGCCGACTTTGATAAGAAATACCAATCCCTCAAGGAAAAACACCTTCACCTGCTCAAGGTCTACCCTGAGATAGCCTTTGAGCTCCAGGCTGAAGAAGAAAAGTGGTTTGACTCCATCGCACGTATCCGTCAACTAGACCTGATTGATGCAGAATATTATGTCAATGAAAGATTGAAAGCGGGTGATTCCATCCTGGCGGAAGGTGCACAGGGTATGATGCTGGACATTGACTTTGGCACCTACCCTTTTGTGACTTCCTCCAATACTATCTCATCAGGGGTCTGCAGTGGCCTTGGCGTACCTCCTTCTTCTGTCAGAGAGGTGATAGGGGTAACAAAGGCATATTGCACCCGCGTTGGATCAGGGCCATTCCCATCTGAGCTCAATGATGCTGAAGGCGAGCGCATCAGGGTTGCCGGAAATGAATTTGGGAGCACCACCGGCCGCCCACGACGTTGCGGGTGGTTAGATATCCCACAGCTCAAGTATGCAACCATGATTACCGGCACGACCCAGATAGCCATCACCAAACTGGATGTATTGAATGCCTTTGAAACCATCTCCGTAGCTGAGCAGTATGAAACTAAAGGTGGTATCACCGATCAGCTTCCATTTGATATCACGGAAGGCATACTAGGGGTTTCACACTCCCATCACAACGGATGGATGCAGGATATCAATGCTGGTTCCTATGAAGGCTTACCGGAAGCGGTAAAGGATTATCTCCGTTATCTTGAAAAACAACTTGGATTGCCTGTGGTATATGTTTCCACCGGACCAGGAAGAGAGGAGTTGATCGTCCGGTAAATGTAGTATGGCTTTAATTCCTTTTCGCCTTGATGATGTACTGATAATCGAGGGATTCATTATCGATAGCCAGTAAGGTATATCCGGCCTCCTTCAATTCCTTCTCCACATCACTGACATCAATACGCTCTTCGATAGAAGGTCCGAATGGTGTTTCCTTCTTCTTGAAATCGATGATGATGACATTTCCACCGGCACGAATGGCTTCTTTAAGTTTTGAGAAGTAAGCCACTCTGTCCTGGATATATGAATATGTATTGACGAGTAACACAATATCCACCTCATTTGGATTGAGCTTTGGATCATTAGCCTCAGCTTGTCGTATGATCAATCTATTCCTGAGTTCCAGGGGAAATCTGGCCTTTTGTTCTTCCATCCATTGGATGGCTTTTGGGTCAATATCGATGGCGATGACGGTGGCCCCTTTATAGGCTATACGTCGGCTGAAGTACCCCGTCCCTGCACCAAGGTCGGCAACAACTTTACCATCTACATTCCCTAGTTGCTGAATGACCAGGTCCGGCTTTTGCCAGATGACGCGGTCTGCGCTTTCGTATTGTTCCGCTTCATTTTCGTAATCGTTACCATCACCGGGCGTTTTTGTTTCAGTGGTTGGCTTTTCGATTGTATCATCTCCTTGTGACTTCCATTTGCAACCAGAGAGGGAGAGCAGGGCAATAGCTGCGATGAGGAGAAAAATTGGTTGCTTTTTCATGTTGTGAGCGCAAAGATACATGAGTCAGCCATGTGGACAAATATCCTGTTGTCAGACCACTTTGGCAGGGACCGGTTTGGCGTTTAGTTCCACGAACTTGATGATCTGACTTGCGATATCAACGCCTGTGGTGCCTTCAATGCCTTCGAGACCAGGAGATGCATTGACTTCGAGGATCAGCGGACCAGTATTGGACCTCAGGATGTCCACGCCGGCGACTTCGAGGCCCATCAGTTGGGCTGCCCGGAGGGCGATCTCTTCCTCTTCGCTGGTAATCCTGATTTTATGGGAGGACGCTCCCCTATGCAGATTTGATCTGAATTCTCCATTCTGTGCGCTTCGTTCCATGGCGGCTACAACATGGCCACCAACGATAAAGACCCTAACATCCTTCCCTTTTGATTCGCTGATAAAGCGTTGTAGCAGGATTTCCTCTTTCAGCCGGATAAATGCTTCCGCTACTGAAAGTGATGCACTATGGCTTTCGCCAAGTATGACGCCCTGGCCCTGGGTACTGTTGAGCATCTTGATGACAATGGGATACTCTTCCCCGAGGATTCTCAACGAGGAATCCACATTATCGGGCATAGCCGTAAATACGCTGTCGGGCACCGGAAGATGATTGGCGGCGAGATATTGTAACGCTGTTCGCTTATCCCTGGAGCGAAGCAATGCTTCAGTGGTGACGACGGTGAATACCCCCATCATTTCAAACTGTCGCACGACGGCTGCGCCATAACTTGTGACCGATGATCCGATCCGGGGAATGACTGCATCGGGCCGTCCAATAAATTCATTTTGAAATCGGACCCCAAGCTTACCACTCAGGATTGTCAGGTCACATTGGAGGTGATCCACCACACGTACTGAATGGCCTCTGCGACGGGCAGCCATCACGAGGCTATGCGTCGAATATAAGATGGGGCTCCGGCTTAAAATCAGGATTCGCATACGGTGGGAAGATAGCAAAACATCATCAATGCCAAATAAAAAAGTAGGGCTTCTATCCTTTGCCCATTGATCAATACCCTGGTTGCTGATCATAAAATGATACCTTCACCTGATGCAACTCAACGACAAACGGACGATCAATGGCTGGGCTTATTTTGACTGGGCCAACTCTGCATATTACCTGGTGATTTCCACTGCGATTTTCCCCATCTATTTTTCAAGTGTGACCAATGAAAATATTTCCATCTTCGGTGGCACGATCTCTAATACAGCGTTGTATTCCTTTTCGGTATCAGCCGCTTATATCCTCATCGCTTTTCTATCTCCGCTCCTTTCCGGGATAGCAGATTATACAGGACGAAGGATGTATTTCCTTAAAACCTTTACGCTGATCGGAGCTATTGGTTGTGTTGCCCTTTTCTTTTTCCATTCACCGCAAACGATGTGGATCGGCACGGCGGCTTTTATCATGGGGACGATCGGCGCGGCAGGTGGCCTGGTCTTCTATGATTCATATCTACCGCTCATCGCTTCCGAAGACCAGTATGACAGGGTGAGTGCAAAAGGTTATTCCTATGGCTATGTGGGCAGTGTCCTTTTACTTATTGTTTGCCTGGTCATGATCCAGAAGCCGGAATGGTTTCACATTACCAACCCCACGCTTCCATCCCGTATATCATTTGTATTGGTAGGTCTCTGGTGGATCGGTTTTTCACAAATCACCTTCAGCAGGCTGCCCGCTGACAAACCTATCCCCCACCCTGGAAAACTTTTTGCCAAAGGATGGCATGAACTGATGATGGTCTGGCAGATCATCAGGCAGGACACGCATATCAAACGTTTCCTCGCGTCCTACTTTTTCTACATCGCCGGCGTACATACGGTCATTTACCTGGCTACACTGTTTGCAGATCGAGAACTTGGCTTCAAGGATTCCGAGCTGATCCTGACTATTCTGCTGTTGCAATTGGTGGCTGTTCCGGGTGCACTTTTTTTTGCCTTCGTATCCAGGCGTAAAGGAAATAAATTCAGCCTGCTGGTTCAGCTCGTCATCTGGATGACCATCTGCGTTGGCGCTTATGCCACCACTGAAAAATGGCATTTCTTCTCTATAGCGGGTCTGGTTGGCCTGGTCCTTGGCGGTATCCAGGCATTGTCCAGATCTACTTATGCAAAATTACTGGAGGACCGTAAAGAAGATCCCACCAGCTTTTTCAGTTTCCTTGATGTGTTGTCAAAAATTGCTATTGTATCAGGCACCTTTATTTTCGGACTCGTCAATTCGATCACCGGCAATATGCGGTACAGTGTGCTGACCCTCGCATTGTTTTTTATCATAGGCTTCTTCATCCTGACGACCGTCGCGACCTCGAGGATTAACACTTCCAACGTAAAAGCATGATTAGTGTTGGACTACTCCTGGAATTCGTAACATCCGAGGTCAGGCAATAACAAGTCCCTTACATTTCCATCCCGGTCATCTGTCAAGCCGGGCAAAGGAATACCTTTCATTTCAGCTACTGACATGGTATCGAGATGGTAGTCATCCTTGAACATATCGACGAATAAAGTATCGCCGAAAGAATACTCGAAGCAATTGAAACAGATGGTCTCAAAGAACGTGGGATAATTATCCGGATCGAGTAACTCATCTACTACGACCATATTGTTTCGCATCTGCACATCCAGCAAACCCTGGCCAGGCATGCCGGCATCTGCCATCCAGACTTCATCCGAAGATGAGCCTATCAGGATGCTGTTGTTAATTCTTCCGGTAAACTGATTGATCAGCACCCCTTCGGAACAAATTGGATCTGTACAATAAAAATTATTCATCAGGATGGCTTCCGCATCGTTACCAAAACTAGCTACGGTACAATAGTTGATTTCGTATTCGCCACCGAAAGTCAGTGCAATAGATTGTCCTCCGTTTTCATAAAAAAGTGAATTTGAAATATTGGCCGTTGCATGCCGCGCATAGAATCCCGGGCCTCCGGTATTTGCTATACTGCTGTGATCGATATTCACTGTCGAAGCACTGTCAGCAATGATACCTGCATTCGCGCTACTCATTTCCATGTAGCTAAACTGATGCGGGCCACTCTCCGGACCGAGACGGATACCCGCCCATGAGCCAACATGATCAGGTTCGATTCGGTCATCCCTGATGATCACAGGATCAGTTACCGATCCCATCACCCTTAATTTCCCCGAAGGAAGGGTGTAGATAAGGCCTTCATTATAGATACCGAGTTGGTTATTAGCGATACCTCCATGCACATACAGTCTGGCACCCGGTGGCAGCACCAATGTGCATGAATCGATCAATAGTGTGCCGTATAAAACATAAGGCTTAGGGTCATCCCATATCACTTCACCAAAGTCACAGGTCAGCAATGAAATCCGGTTTGGCGTGTTAGGGCCAGGAATGTAATTAGCATTTTGGCCCCAGGCGATCAGTGTGACTTCCTGATCTGTGTTATTGGTCGTAAAGACGATTTCCGCTTCGAGAATAAAAGGGCTGATGGATAGAGGCTGATCAGGGTCTATTGTTGCTTCAGCAAAAACATAAATGCTGTCTTCCGGAAGTATATCGATGTTCCGAATAATGTCTCCCGTGTATCCATCTACATTGAGTCTGAAAAAATGAGCATCCTTTCCTGTTACCTTGATCTCGCTGACACGAACGGATAATCCATGGGGATTGTACACCTTAAAAAACCTGGTCACGGTGCTGACTTGTGTCAGCACGGTATCAAAGGTGAGGGTATCAATCCGGATAGCTAAAGTGTCATTGGTATCGGTGGTAAATTTCTCATCATAACAAGATGTAAGAAAAAATCCAGGAGCCAGAAAAACAGCGGCCATCAACAATACACCTGTCCAGCGGACAACGCGTCGATCATGGTATCTTTTTAAAAAAAAGGGTATTGTCACAGTTATCTATTTATCTCCTAAATCCGGAATGCCGGAGCAGGAGCGAAAATACTTCAATGCTTTTAAACGGACATATCCGGGCTGATGGTATCTGCCTTCCGAGGGAGGTTAACTTAAATACTCTAATAAAATATAAAGGGCGCCACTAATAACCCCCTGATGCTTAAATATCTACAATTACTGTCAGTGCATTCAGTAAATGACAACAAAAGATTGGTTAGTTATTAGCAGCGCCCTGAATAAAGTACATATATGTTACTTTTACATCCATTCATCCTGCCCATGCACCCTCATCTCCTCATCGATGTGATCATCCCTGCCTATAACGAGTCGGCTTCCATAGGGAAAGTGATCGGGGATATTCCGAGGGACTTAGTCAGGGATATCATCGTGTGTAACAACAACTCTACAGATGCCACAGCATCCGTAGCTGCCGCTTCGGGCGCTATTGTGGTAGATCAACCCGTACGAGGATATGGAAATGCCTGTCTGGCCGGTATAGCCTATATCAAGGCTCGTCCAATTGAGATGCATCCGGATATCCTTGTCTT
>DATHZY010000268.1:0-2595 GCA_035458325.1 Saprospiraceae bacterium
AGCAGTAAAAACAAACACCCCTCTCTTCAGAAAATCATTGTCGTACCAAAGATCTCTTGACAAAAAGAGAGGGGCCGGGGGTGAGTTGTAGAAAAGGCATACACTAGCGCAAAATCCCTCACCTTACAAAATCATGCGTTGCATTTTTATTTTCCCTTGCTCCTTTCCTCCCTTGCTCCCTTCTACCTACATTTTCAAATGCTTCATGATTAATTCCTTGTACGTCCTCCCAATCGGAATCTGATGACTCCCGATTTCAATCACGTTAGCACTATACGCTGTTACCTTATCCAGGTTGATGATGTAAGACTTGTGTACCCGCAAGAGCCTGGGCGATGCCAGCAGGGTTTCAAATTCACCAATCTGGAGTTTGGTGACGAGGTACTGCTGTGCAGTATGGATCTTGACATACTCCTTCAGGCTTTCGATGTAGAGGATATCATCAAAGTAGACCTTGACCTGACGCTTGTCGACGTTAAAGAAATGAAAGGCGCCCTTTCCACCTGCCAACTCCACCACCTCTCCCGACACGGGACGGTTTCTGTTGATTTTCTGGATCGCCTGCAGGAAACGACTAAACTCAATAGGCTTGAGCAAGTAATCCACCACATTGAGGTTATAGCCTTCAATCGCATAATGATCATAGGCGGTGGTCAGGATGACCTGGTATTGGTTTTGAATCGTCTTGATAAAATCCGTACCCTTTATTTTCGGCAGATGGATATCCACAAAGAGCACATGGATCGTTTGGCTCCGCAGATATTCAGTCGCGGTCATCACATCTCTGCACACCGCCACCAGGTGAAAGTCAGATACCTCACGGATGTAATCCTGCAGGATCTCAGCAGCCAAAGGCTCATCTTCAATGACCAGGCAATTATACATAGGCATACGAATGTAAGGCAATGCGTAGTTTAACCACAAAGTCATTTTCGTGTTTTGTGGCCGAAAAGGTATAGTCCTTGTAGAGTATAGCCAACTGACGCTTGATATTACTCAGGCCAATCCCATCCTTGATGATGGGATCACTCTCCGGATGTTCGGACAAGGTGTTGGAAATCGAAAACATCAAAGTGCCTGCCTCCACATGCACATGCACTTTGATATGCGTTTCTAATCCATTACTGTGCTTAAAGGCATTCTCTACAAGAGGAAGCAGGAGGAGGGGCGAAATACCTGCGTTTTCATCATCAATTTCTTTTATAAACGTAATCTCCAGATGGTCCTGGAATCGCAATTTTTGCAAAGCGATATAATCCGTGATGAGGGCTAGTTCATCACGGATCGGATTCGTCTTCTGGCTCGTTTCATACAGCATGTACCGCAATATTTTAGACAGGTTCATGATCGCCGCCGGGGTATGGGCATCCTGCTTGCGGCTCAGCGCATAGATGCCATTGAGGGTGTTAAACAGAAAATGAGGATTCGTTTGTGCCTTCAGATACTGCAATTCGGATTTTACTTTTTCATGTACGAGTTTCGTTTCCTGCTTTAATGCACTGATCCGCAGCTGTACTAATTTAATCGCCACCGCTGCCAGGGTAATCGGAATGAGATCAAAGAGGGAGTATATATATCTCGCTAGCAGGCTGGTGAAGGTAAGATCCCGGATTTCGTTTCCGAAGATGTGAGGCCAGACAATATATTGCACGATCAGGCGAATCAGCAGAGTGCCAACCAACAGGGCTATGATGAATTCAAGGAAGTACTTTAAGCTTGATTTCCCTTGTTTATGTAATGGGGTATTCGCCATCACAGATTGGTTCGCGGACCATCTGGGGATAATGCCGTAAATGCAATAGTAGACGACCAATATTTTTACTACATAAATCAATGCCTGTGAAAAGGTCACTTTGGAAAATGTACCCCAATCCGGATCCGATACAAAGCTGCTGGAAAAACTTAACTCATTGAACAGGCTGGTGCAGAAAAAGACTGCCCAGAAAAGAAGATGCCTTAAGATCCTTTTGGATTGCATGATGATATCATTCAACGCGCAAAATAGGACATTTTACCCTGTGCGCTAACCCATTTCCCTCAAGACAGGTTTCCACCTTACCAACGACATTTTCCTGCAAACGAACGGCACTGGTTCGACGGATATCGTTGTATGGGGGCAACAAATCACCTATAGTATATTATGCAATCCCGACCCCGGGATTCTGTTTTGTTTTGTTATCGATAAGCGCATCTACACACATTTGTCGCGCTAAGGTTTATTGGTTATAATACAAAATGACATGAGACTTATTTCTTTTCTATTGCTGATGGCCATTTCCGTAATGGCCAGTGCCCAGCTCTTTACGAAGGTTACAGATTCGCCCCTCAGCACAATCAAGGGGGATTCGAGAAGTGTCAATTGGGTTGATGTCAATGGAGATGGTTATATCGATTGTTTTATTTCCAATGGCCCCCAGGCTGGACAAAACAACATGTTATATATCAATGATACAAACGGAAAATTCACCGCCGCAGCAGATGATCCGATTGTAAAGGATGCTATGCCTTCCGATGGGGCAACGTTTGCAGATATCGACAATGATGGTGACCTGGATGGGTTTGTAGTCAATTGGTATAACAAGAATAACCTGGCCT
>DATHZY010000269.1:0-4041 GCA_035458325.1 Saprospiraceae bacterium
TGATCTGCCGGTTGTGGTACATGAACACTTCGCCTCCCCAGATCTGGCCATCGTTTCCATAGCCAGTACCATCCCAAATCAGTCCAAGTATCTGCTCATCGGTATCCAGCAGTTCATTTTCAGCCAGCACAGCTGCAAAATGGGATTCATGGTGCTGTACTTCAACAAGTTCTTTATTTTGTTCTTCGGCCATCTTCCTACCCTTCACAGACACATAATAAGCAGGATGTTTATCAGTCATGATTATCGATGGCTCAAAATGCAGCATATGACAAAGATGTTCCAGCGTTCTGCTGTAACTGTCCTGCGACTCCAACGAACCCTGGTCGCCCAGGTATTGGCTGATATATAAATTGTGTTTCTGTTGTATGGCAAAAGCACTTTTCAATTCGCCCCCCATAGCCAGGATGTATTCGGTATGATCAGTGAATGGGTTTGGAAAATAGTTTGGGGCAAAACCCCTGGCTCTTCTTAGTATGATCTGCTTTCCTGTTTCGGTGAATTGTAGAACGGAATCATCCTGGGGTGCAACAATCTCCCGATCATAAGTCAAGATGCGGTCGGCAACATCAAACAGATTTTCCAGTGCATCCTGGTCTCTGTAAATAATGGGTGACCCGCTGAGATTTGCGCTTGTTGCCACTAAAGGTTTATTAACAGCAGCAGCGATCAGTTCCAGTAACGGGGATGCCGGTAACATCGCCCCTATCTTATCCAGCCCCGGTGCAATCTGATCTTTGCAAATGGAAACCTGGTCTTTTATGCTACACAGCACAATAGGTGCTGCTTTGCTCTTCAATGCCTGCACCTCTATGGTGCGGAGGTTCAGGTGATTCTCAATGGCGGCTATAGATGGGTACATCAAAGCCAGTGGTTTCGCCGGTCTTTGTTTTCTGTCCCGTAATGATTTGATGGTTTCTGCATTTGTAGCATCACACAGCAATAAGTATCCACCCACGCCTTTAACGGCTAAAATGAGGCCGTTAAGTAGGTCAGCACAAGCCCTTTCAACCACTTGCTCACTGCTCACTGCTTCCTGCTCCCTGCTCACTGCTTCCTGCTCCCTGCCCTCATAATACCGCATCCTGATCTCACAATCCGGACATGAATTCGTTTGGCTATAGTGTCTCCTGTTATGTATATCGTGGTATTCTGCATCACACTGTTCGCACATATGCAGATCGTGCATTGTGGTATTGTTCCTGTCGTACGGTAAGATCGTCTGAATGGAATACCGGGGTCCGCAGTTCAGGCAAGTAGTGAAGGCATAGCCGAATCGCCTGTTGGAGGGATCATGGATCTCTTCCCTGCAGGACTCGCAAATGGCCATATCGGGAGTGAGAAGAAGATCGGGCTCAGTATTAGTTATGGAGTGGATGATACTAAACCCTAAATACTTCTTCTTTTCGATCTCCTCTATGGAATGGTCAGTAATTATGGCGTTAACAGGAGGATCCTGAATAAGATGCTGGTAAAAAACTTTTGCTTTTTTCTCGTCAGCATTGATCGCGATGTGCACCCCATCGCTGGTATTGCTTACACAACCGCTCAATTGCATTTTCTCCGCTATCCTGCATACATAGGGCCTGAATCCCACGCCCTGTACTATTCCCCTGATATGTATGTGGAAAGTTTGCATAACTATGCTTCTTGCGGCACTAAAATTTTTGATCTGAGCCAACTGTACCAGCTCTCAAGTCCCTCGCCACTGGTGCAGCTCAGTTCCCTGAATTCTATACCCGGATTGATCTTTTTGGCATTCTCCTTCACCTTGGCCATGCTGAATGGCACATAGGGCAGCAGGTCTATTTTGTTAATGATGCAGAGTGTTGATGTATGAAACATGTCAGGATACTTCAGCGGCTTGTCGTCTCCTTCCGTCACACTAATGATCACCACGCGTTCATTTTCGCCAAGGTCGAACATAGCAGGACAAACGAGGTTGCCGACATTCTCGATGAAAAGTACCTGGTTTTCTTTAAGCTTCATACCATGAACAGCATGATAAATCATATGAGCGTCGAGATGGCACCCTTTGCCGGTGTTGATCTGGGTAACCTTAGTACCGGTAGCATGTATACGGTCGGCGTCATTGGTAGTTTGCTGATCTCCTTCTATCACAGCAAATTGCATTTCATTTTTGAGGTCAATCAGCGTTCTTTCCAACAGTGATGTTTTACCGGATCCCGGTGAACTCACCAGGTTGAGGGTCAGTATGTTTTTGGCGTCGAAATACCCACGGTTTCTTTGAGCCAGCAGATCGTTCTGGTGGAGTACATCCTGCTCAACATCCACTAATGTTTTATGATGACGGTGTTCATGCTCCGGGGTTAGCCCCTGATCATGACCGTGGTGGTGGATTGTACTTACGGCGCCGGTGTCGCAGCCACATGTTGCACACATAGAATTTGATTTTAGGACACCACCATGGATTTTACCCTCAACTCTTTGCCCTTGGTGATGCTGATCAGATGACCGCCGCACCTGGGGCAGGCATCGTAATAATTTTCTATCGGGAAGGTTTTCCCGCAATCGGAACAGTTTGCTGACGCTTCAATTTTATTGATCTTTCGTACAGCATTCTCCAGTATCGTTTTCCTTACCCCTTCGGTCCATGCAAATTCCAGCGCGCCGAATTCAATACCGCTTAGTGTACCGATGTCAAGTTCGATCTCGTCTATATGGCTTGCATTCGCCTGCCGGGCCTGGTGCTCAGCTATATCAATGATGCTCATTACAATCGACAGTTCATGCATAAGATCAGGCTTTCTGGTTTTTCCTGCGAAGGTTACGGACAAGAATAACCGTAATGGCAACTACGGTGAGACTGATCACAGCGTGAGTAGGCTGTGTGAAATAGTGGATGATGGTGTATCCTCCATCGTGATCATGACCCTCATGGCCGGGATGGGCCAGCAGAGATAAAGGCATAATCGTTGCCAGCATAGAACCAAGTTGGAGTGCGAGCTTTTTCATTGTAAACCGGTTTTTTAGAGTATCAATAATATTAACAACCGGGACATTATTTAATGAGGAAAGTCATGATTCCCTATGACAAAAGTTGTAGACGGCCTATGATTATGAACATACTTTAGTATGCACTTTCCCCCTCACCTTCTAAACAGAACCGCATGTCTAACGAGCTCCTCCCCAAACAGCCTACCTATTATCAGGAGATCATACGTAAAGGCTACTCCCGTCGTGATTTTATCAAGTTTGCCGGAATGATGGCTGCTTTTATTGGCGTGGAGAATTCTGCTATTGGCCAGGTTGCCAAAGCGCTGGAAACCAATCCGCGGATACCGATCATCTGGCTTCATTTCCAGGAGTGCACCTGCTGCAGTGAAAGTTTTATCAGGAGTTCACATCCCATTGTAGCGGATATCCTGCTGGATAAAGTGTCCCTGGACTATACGGAAACCCTGATGGCAGCATCAGGAATACAGGCTGAGGAAGCGCTTAAGAATACCATGAGTAAGTATAAAGGTGAGTACATTTTATGTGTGGAGGGATCAGTGCCAACTGCTGCGGAAGGTGTTTATTGTATGATCGGTGGTAAAACTTCTATGCAGATACTGGACGAAGCTGCTGAGGGAGCAAAAGCCATTATAGCCTGGGGAAGCTGCGCTTGTAACGGTTGTGTACAGGCTGCAAAACCTAATCCTACTTCGGCCACGCCGATACACAAACTGGTGAAAGGAAAACCTGTGATCAAAGTACCGGGTTGTCCTCCAATTGGAGAAGTGATGGCTGGGGTCATTGTTCACCTGCTCACTTTTGGGAAGATTCCCGAGCTCGACAGGCTGGGCCGTCCGAAGGCATTTTACAGCAAGCGCGTGCACGATACCTGTTACCGAAGGCCCTATTTTGATGCGGGATTATTCGTTGAATCATTTGATGACCAGAATGCGAAAAGAGGTTACTGTCTCTATAAAGTGGGCTGTAAAGGCCCTTCCACATACAATGCCTGTGGTGTTACAAAATGGAATGGAGGCACCAGCTTCCCCATACAGTCCGGTCACCCCTGCATAGGTTGCTCTG
>DATHZY010000270.1:0-3221 GCA_035458325.1 Saprospiraceae bacterium
AAAGACAGATGACAATGTCTGCTCCAAACATCCGTACGGATAGCGAATCAGATATTGTAACCTGCTCTGTAGATTGATCGGAGGCATCTGCGACAATTCAACACTTGCCTGATTGGTCCCTTTCATTCCTGGCAGCGCTAACTTACCTGTCCATTTTTGTCCTGCAGCAATAGTCGCTGCAACCACTTGTGTTGCTGGTGGATTCGGTATGCGGACATCTAATTCTAATTGCTGATTGGTCTTAACTCCTCCCGATGTGGCACTCACATCTACCTTCAACAACCCCGGACGATCCGGGATCTTCAGGCTGAAATAAACCATTTTGTCACCCTGCCCGGCAAAGCTCACCGTCTGCACACCACCACCGGTGACGGTGGCCATATCGTTGGTCGTGACTTTGATTTCTGCCGTACGGATGTTATCCGCCATGGCATATACACTGACCGGCAGAGAGACGGTTTCTCCGGGAGATACCAGGCGCGGCAAAGTAGGTTGTATCATCAGGTCTGACTTGACCGTGCTGGTCTTCTCGGCAGACCCCCATCGCTTACGATCAGACGCTACAATCATCGTCCTGACAGCACCAACATAATTCGGCATGTTGATCGTATGCACTTTCTTCTGTCCCGGCTCGAGATAATATGGACCAAAATGCATCACCACGGGTTTGAATCGCTCAGCTTGTGGTGCATCAACGAGCGCTGCAGCTCCATCACCACCAAGACTCAATAAGCGATCAATGGTACCACCGTATCCACCAAGGACCTGATCATACATATCCCATGTCTGCACAGCCAGCGCTTCCTGGCGATGGAAATGCTCCCATGGATCTGGTGATTTAAATCTGGTCAGTCCTAGCAATCCCTCATCAACGACAGCGATGGTATATGCCATCGGAAGCTTGTCTTTTTCACTGACGGTCACCGTAAATGACTTATCAGGTTGAAGCACATCCGGCACCACGAGTTCAGGATGCAATTTTGTTTTAGGATCCGCTACCATGACTGGCAATACACCATACATACGGAGTGGCATATCATTAGAACTGTGTTCGTAAGGTTGTATATGACTGACGAAAGCATACACATTGGGCATCATCTCTGCAGTAGCATCAATCGAGATTTGTGTCTGATCCCCGGTAGCTGTGTACCATTTTGAAGAAATAACCTTGTTGTTTTTTTCAATAGTCAGTAACAGCTTGCTTCCACTCGCTGATGGAATATTCAACTTGATCTTATCACCCACTTCATAAGATTCCTTATCCGCTGTGAAGGTCAGTCTGCTGGCAGCATCATTGTCTGCTGTCGGATCACCCCATGATCCTGCATAATAGAACTGACCGGTACAATGACCTGATTCAGTATCACACACCCTGATCATGTAAGATCCGTATGAAGGAGGTGTAACTTTATAATTGACCATTCCATTGCTTCCGGTGACAACTGTGTCAGTAACAATAGCACCCAGATGGAGTTCGCTATTGTATTGGGTGATGTCCTCGTCTGTGCGATCCCACCACCATCTCCAGTTAGCATTATAGATGCCCACACTCATCGTACGACCTGCAACACCTTTACCTGAAGTTGAAACAGAGGCAACTCTGACATCATTCGGTTCATTCATCTTCAGCTCCTCATATCCCCATCGATTGGCTGGTATGGCTACCCCTGCATAGTGATCATAAGGATGAAACGTAGTGGTGTTTCTATCGGTACTGAAATCACCTCCCGTTTCAAAAACTCTGGTCTTTACTGACATTGTCAACTGACCTTCCGGCAGATAATCCTTGATATCAGGGATATTAATTTTTGCCTTACCTGCCGCATCGAGTTTTCCATCAAATATGGTCGTCACTGTACCAGGCGTCTTTCTGGCCGGATCTGCAAAAATAAATTCCTTGAAACCAACCGGAGCAAATGTCAACGGACTAAACTGTGCTTCCACCACGGCTTTAAGGTTTGAAGCAGGAGCACCGAATAACCATGTTGATTCCAGATCGATTTTCTGGTCAGCCTTTGATGCCAGGATTGCGTCAGGAAGTTTTGCATCGATTTTTAGCCGGTTAGGTTTGATCGTTTCTATCCGGAGTCCTTTTGTAAACACAGCATCCCCTACTTCTACCTTGGCCATCCAGTTTCCTGTCGGATCTGTGGTGGCTGTCGCAAATTCAAGATTGTAAATACCCCCCAGCGACATTGGACTTGTCATGTCCACTTCTTTCTGACCAAGTGGATTAGTCACCGTCAGACGCACTGGATGACGATTATCAATCTTACCATCCGGATCCCACAACACAAAATTGAGATGCACACTATCACCAGGCCTCCAGACATCCCGTTCACCATATATGTAACCTCTCAATCCTTCCTGGTATCCTGTGCCTCCCGCATTGAACTCACTCAGGGAAAGTGACAATCCGTCTGCCAGCCTGAGATATCCATTTTGGTTTCCGGAAGTGGCGACGACGAAGAAGGCTTTTCGTTGCAGGTCGAGTGTCACGCTTCCATCTGCAGATGTACTGGCTTTACCAAGGGACTGTTGCTGAAAATCAAAAACTTCAATCTGGATTCCGGACATAGGGGCTACCGCTCCGAGTGAAGCGGCATAGACCCAAATCTTTCCTTGTTCATTTTGCTTCGCAGTCAAACCGATATCCGAAGCCAGCAGATTGCGGCTGATAAACCTTTCTGGACTATAAAAAGCCGGGTAACATGGGTCTTCTGTTTGCTCCCAGGTAAAACCCGGATAACTATAATCATATTCCCACATCGAAGCCAGTTCTCCGAAAGCTGGCTTGTTTTTTTCGACCTCTGCTTCCTTGAAACAGTCGAGATAGGTATCACTGCCTTTGAAGCCTATCCTCACCTGGTAGATAGAACCTGGTGCAAGTTTTACCAGTGGACCGAGATCCAACGCATACCTGGTCCAGATATATTTGTTATCACGGTCTGACATTTGTGTCAGGTCAATTTCCTTTTGCAGGATAATACGTCCTACCGGCTCAAGATCCCACTGGTCTTCGAGACTGTTCCTTTGAAGGTATTGAAGGATATTGTTTTCAAAAATCCGGATCACCTCCACTTGCACCGAATGCAGGTTGATCGCTTCAAAAGGGAAAATGATTTCAGCATTGCCCGGTGTGATGACACCTGATCCCACCAGTTTGACTGCAGGCTTGGCATCATCCAGCGATATATCAAGTGTTACAGGTGTTTTCAGCT
>DATHZY010000271.1:0-3500 GCA_035458325.1 Saprospiraceae bacterium
GGTCATGACCAACAGTACCGAGCTTCTATGTAGTGGCGATGAACGAATACTGAGTGCCGCTCCTCCGGGAGGTAGTTTTAGCGTCCTGTCCGGGCCGGGAGTGATCACCGGGGATACATTGCATGCCAATGGTACAGGTGAGATTCAAATTCAATACACCTGGAATCAAAATGGATGTTCGGCCAATGCAACGCAGATCATTACGGCTCAGCAAAGTCCGGGTGTGGATTTTACTAATTCCCAGTATCATTTTTGTATGCAGGATTCCATTGCGTTGCTTGCCAATCCGCAGGGTGGAATTTTTGAATTATTGTCCGGGCCTGGTGAATTGGATTCAAATATCCTGACCGCAACCAGCGGGGGAGAAATCCTGATCAGTTATGCAATCACTCAGGATGGTTGCACAGGATCTGCACAGAAACTGTTTTCTAGTATAGATATTTCTCAACTCGCACTTACCATGGACACATCGGTTATTTGCAGTGGCAGTTCAAGGCCTTTATCCGCCACACCTGGAGGCGGTATCTTTTGGATGATTGGCGGACCTGGTAAGATCAGCAATTCAGTGTTGACATCGACGGGTGAAGGATTGATTAAGATTCTGTATTTGATTAATGAAGAAGGTTGCTACGGGGAAATTACCCAACAAATTTCTTCCAGGAAGACACCAATCGTTGAATTCGAAACAGATAGTCTCAATATCTGTATCCAGGAAGAAAATTTGATCGGGATCATCCCGGAACTAAGTCAATTGACTTTGCTTGACGGGCCCGGAATATTGAATGGTTATCTATTGACGTCCATCGACACAGGTTTGCTGACGGTGACAGGACAATTTGAGACTGACGGTTGTGTTGGAACGGATACACTCATCATCTCCTCGCACCCGATTCCTGTGCCGGAAATTACCCTGGCCGATCCGGTCATGTGCAATGGTACTTCGATCCAGCTTACCGCGATTCCTCCCGGCGGAACATTTACAATCCTGGACGGTGAAGGTACATTTAATGGAAACGTGCTCACTGCGCAGGACATCGGGCCCATTCAGTTCGCTTACATGGTGGAGGAGCATCAATGCGCTGGCACTGTTCACGGGGAGCTCTTGGTGATCAACCCGGTTGCTGAGCTTATCGTGGACGGTGACCTGTTGACCAGTGGTTCTTCCGTTGGTGTATTTCAATGGCTGGATTGTGAAAATAATTTTGAACCACTACCGGATGAAAGCAATGATACCCTGATGGTCACGTTTCCCGGAACCTATGCCCTGGTCAATGGCGCGGGAGACTGTATTGATACGTCAGCATGTGTGCAGGTAGCGCTTACGGGCATTCAGATCGACGAAACAGATCAGGAGATACGCATATTTCCAAATCCGGTTTCATCCCGTTTATTTATCAATGGGTATGATGGTTTGCCGGTCAGCGAGATCAACCTCCGAAATGCTATTGGTGAAAAAGTGTATACACAGCGTGATGTGAATTCATCAGCAAGTATGGATTTGAGTGGGTGTGGACCGGGGTTATATTTTTTAGAAATGAGATTTACGAATGGGGGGAATTATGTTTTTCGGGTGGTAAAAATATAAGGCGAACGGCTGAACGGCTGAACGGCGGAAGGGGATAACAAGCCTTACTTCACCTTCTTACTAATATTTAGCATTGTTCAGCGCGGCGCATCACAACATACAGCTATTCTCTAATCATTGTATTAGGTACCCCCATTCAGGCTACCGTTTATACATAAATTGGAATTGGCTTGATTTTAATTTTCATAGGAAAATAAAATAGCCGCTGGATGGCGTTCTCGCCGCCAGCAATGACGATTCCAAAGAGGATTCTGTACGGTATTAAGGTGGGTATCGCGGTGGTTGGCGGAGAGAACTCCATCCAACGGCACGGGGCCGATTATTGTAGGTTAAATTAAGGAGAAACCATCCTTATTATCCCGTTAGAAGGCTGAGAGAATTACTATAATACCATTCCTATTGAGATGTGTATAAACGGTAGCCATTTAGGGGGCAAAGGGGGCAAAACGGAGCAATCAACTAAAATCCATCCCAAATTCCACATCCGTATCTCTCTCTCCTTCCACATCCGCAATCAGTCCTTTCTTTTTGTCCAGGACTTGCTGGGTTACTAACCCTTCCGGCAATTCATGCAGGAAATAGGACTCCACGTGTTCAGCAGTTTTAGTATTCCAATCACGTGCATTGAGGGCGTTGGTGTTCCGGGTGATGATTAACTCATCTTCAGCGCGCGTGAGGGCCACATACAGGACCCTTCGCTCTTCTTCAACCTCGTCCAGATCTCCCAGGGATAGGCTGGAAGGAGATGAACCGGGGGAGACATTCAATACAAAACATATTTCAGCTTCGAGGCCTTTGGCCGAATGGATGGTGGAGATGATCACATGATCTTTTTTCTCTGTTCTGCCGAGCGTAGCGCTGCTAAGGGTTGGGGAATTGTTGATTTGCTTTGTATTATCCAGCAAGCACTCGGTGATAAACTCCAGGATACTGCTAAAGTGTGAAGCCAATATTTCAAGAACGGGAAAATCCTGTTTTCTTTTTTGATCCCAATCTTCCATATATCTGCTGGTCAAAATGGATTCCATGTGCGTAAATGAGTTTTTTACCGCTTTGGAAACATTATTGCCAGCGTCATGGATCGATTTTAAGGTTCTCCTGATGTTAGTCGCTGCATCGCTTGATTGATCCCCAAAGAGATCGAGACATTCCATTATATTTTCTAATTGACTAATCTTACTGATGTATTTTTCAGCAGTCACTTCCCCTACACCAGGCCAGAGTGTCAGAAAGCGCATCCATGCGATTTCATCCAGGTAATTGTTGACAACGCGCAATGCGGAAAAAACATCCTTGATGTGCGCCGACTCCATAAATCCCCTGCCACCATAAGTTACATAGGGAATTTTTCGTTCGATAAATACGGCTTCGAGCGCTCTTGAATAAGCAAGACTTCTGGTCAACACAAGATGATCACTGTAAGACTTTCCTTTGCCCACCAGATTGTCGATGATCACGTTGGCTATGTAACTTGCTTCTTCCCACTGGTTCTCAACGTTAACGAGTATTGGCTTGTAGCCATTACCACGCACTGCTTTTAATTGTTTATTGTATCCCAGGGGTGACTTGGAAAGTAGCCAATTGGAGACATCCAGGATTTCCTGGGTAGATCGGTAATTGTCCTCCAACCTGATCATGATGGAATCAGGTACGCGCTTAGTAAAATCATGGATATTCCTGAAATCTGCACCTCGGAAGGAATAGATGGATTGGGCATCGTCACCTACGCAAAACAAATGGGTGTCTGCCTGGAAGGGCTCTAAAAGATCCCATTGCAAAGGGTTTGTATCCTGCATTTCATCTACCAGGATATGATCGTATTGCCGGCAAACTACTGCACGAGCGGCGGGGTCTTTTTTTAGTTTAGATGCAACGAGTTGCAACATGTCATCATAATCCAGGTAATTCCTTTCCC
>DATHZY010000272.1:0-5830 GCA_035458325.1 Saprospiraceae bacterium
AAGCAGAGCTGGTTTTAAAAATTTGTAAGAATGGCAGGCATATTCAGCCTGAATTTGCGGATTCATATTATCAGCTGATTGGCTTTGGGATCGATTTTACAGCCAGGGACCTGCAGCAGAAATGTAAAGAGAAGGGCCACCCCTGGGAAATAGCAAAGGCATGGGACAACAGCGCAGCCTTAAGCCCTTCTTTTATAGATGTTAACTCCTTACCTGACCGGTCATCCATAAAATTTGAAATGACCCTCAATGGGGAAGTGGTTCAGCAAGGTGACAGTTCCCTGATGATTTATTCATTCAATGACATCATCTGCTATGCCTCCAGGTTTTTCAAGCTACAGACCGGTGATTATATCTACACCGGTACACCCGCCGGCGTCGGCCCTGTCAAGCGCGGTGACATCCTGGTCGGAAGCATCGGGGGCCAGAAGATGCTCGAATGCGAGATCAAATAGGAACTCAATGCCTTTATTGCCCCTAAATCCCCTAAAGGGGACTTGTATTGGATATTAAGAAAAGCCAAGTTGAGCTTAAGTTGACTTAAGCTCGCGTACGTCAAATCAAAGAAGTCATAGGTTTGGTAACGGTCTGTGCAGTCGTTTTCATCGACAGGTAGAAAATCAAGTTTCCTGGTTTAGAATTCTCCAAATTTACTTCTCGCGGACCTCCCTTGCTCCTTTCCTCCCTTGCTCCCTATGGCCTCTTTGGCCCCTTGAGCCACTTTTATACTTTATTCCTTGCTCCTTGCTCCTTGCTCCTTCGCCTCAGCCTCCGCCTTCGCCTCCGCCCCTGCCTTTGCCTTTTTATCCTTTTCCCATTATCATTTATCCATGATATAAATTCCTATTTTTGCGCCTCCAATTGAAGGGTAGCCTAAAGAAAACCCCCAGCTGGATGGACATTTTTGACACTTTTCACATTAAATATTTCCTTTCATGCCTTATTTATTTACCTCTGAATCAGTCTCTGAAGGTCATCCGGACAAGATAGCTGATCAGATCTCAGACGCGCTGGTAGATCATTTCTTAGCCTTTGACCCCCAATCCAAAGTTGCCTGCGAAACGCTGGTGACCACCGGTCAGGTTGTTTTGGCTGGAGAAGTCAAATCAAGGACATATCTCGATCTGCACAAGATAGCCAGGGATGTCATTAACCGCATCGGCTACAACAAGAGCGAGTACATGTTTGATGGCAATTCATGTGGTATTTTCTCTTCGATCCATGAGCAGTCCTCTGACATCAACCAGGGCGTGGATAAAAAGAAAAAGGAAGAACAAGGCGCGGGTGACCAGGGTATGATGTTCGGTTATGCCACCAATGAAACTGACAATTATATGCCCCTGGCGCTGGATCTGGCACACCGGATCCTGATCGAATTGTCTGCCATCCGAAAGGAAGGAAAATTGATGAAATATCTAAGGCCTGATGCAAAATCGCAGGTCACGATTGAATACAGTGATGACAATAAACCTATCCGGATCGATACCATTGTCGTCAGCACACAGCACGACGAATTTATACTTCCGAAAAACAACTCTGATGTTGAAAAGGTAAAGGCACAAAAAGCCATGCAGGCTCAGATCTCGCATGACGTTATCAATATAGTGCTGCCCAGGGTCCAGAAGAAACTAAAAGCATCGCTTAAAAAACTTTTCACCGACCACATCACCTATCACATCAACCCTACAGGCAATTTTGTAATTGGTGGTCCACATGGAGACACCGGTCTGACGGGTCGTAAAATTATTGTTGATACGTACGGAGGTAAAGGCGCCCACGGAGGAGGAGCCTTTTCAGGTAAAGACCCAAGTAAGGTTGACCGGTCTGCGGCCTATGCTACCCGCCATATTGCCAAGAACCTTGTCGCTGCAGGTGTTTGTGAAGAAGTGCTGGTACAGGTTTCTTACGCCATCGGTGTTGCGGAACCAACCAACATTTATGTTAACACCTACGGTTCAGCACATGTCGACATGCATGATGGTGAGATCGCTGAACTCGTAAAAGATATTTTCCCGATGAGGCCTTACGATATTGAACAACGCCTTCAATTGCGGAAACCCATCTATGGGGAAACAGCTTCCTATGGTCACATGGGCCGGGTGTCAGAAAAGAAGGAAAAGATTTTTACTGACGGAAGCGGCAAGCAAAAGAAAATAAAGATCGAAACCTTCACCTGGGAAAAACTGGATAAGGTAAAGGAAGTAAAGAAGGTATTTAACCTGAAATAAGCAGATCCTGACCATCTTTCTAAAATCAACATCAGTAGCAACGAATCGTCAATAGTTATGGCAAACAATGGAGTAAAAGCCGGTTTTTCACAGCGGCATATCGGTACATCCGATCCTATCGAGCTGAAGGAAATGCTCGACGTGATAAAGGCAGACAGCCTTGATCAATTGATCAATGAAACCATTCCCGACCCCATACGACTCCGGAGAAAACTGAATATACCGGAGGCCATGTCCGAGCAGGAATATCTCCGTCACATCCAGGGCATTGCTTCCATGAACAAAGTCTTCAAGTCCTATATCGGACTGGGCTACTATGGCACGCACACACCATCCGTCATACGGAGAAATATCTTTGAAAATCCAGGATGGTATACACAGTACACACCATACCAGGCAGAAATTTCCCAAGGCCGACTTGAAGCGTTGCTCAATTTCCAGACCATGGTGAGCGACTTGACAGGCATGCCTATTGCAAATGCTTCGCTACTCGATGAAGGCACAGCCGCGGCTGAAGCCATGACCATGTTGTATAACCTCTCTTCTAAAAAGGTTAAAGGCGGCGCAGATCATGCTACACACTTCTTTGTCGACCAGCATATTTTCCCGCAGACATTGGCTGTGTTGCAATCCCGTGCTGAACCAATTGGAATTCAATTAGTCTCCGGTGATTGGAAATCATGGAATGGAGGAGAAGATTTTTTTGGAGCAATACTGCAATATCCGGATGCAACAGGATCCGTGAATGACTATCGCGAAAAAGTAAATCAGTGGCAGTCCGAAGGTATTAAAGTGGCTGTTGTCAGTGATCTGATGGCCCTTACCCTTTTAACACCACCAGGACATTGGGGCGCAGATGTTGTTGTAGGTAATTCCCAACGCTTTGGTGTACCTATTGGATTCGGAGGTCCACATGCAGCTTTCTTCGCTACCCGGGAAGAGAATAAGCGAAGTATCCCTGGACGTATCATCGGTGTGTCTGTTGACCGTAAAGGGAACCGTGCCTTGCGTATGGCACTTCAGACAAGGGAACAACACATCAAGCGCGAAAAGGCAACTTCCAATATTTGTACAGCTCAGGCTCTCCTCGCTATCATGGCCGGAATGTATGCGGTCTATCATGGACCAGAAAACCTGAAGTCAATTGCGATGACAATTCATGGCAAGACAGCCGCCTTGCATCAGCATCTTCAAAACCTTGGTTTTGCGCCAGTCTCCGGGGCCTTTTTTGATACGCTTACAATCCGGTTTTCTCCAGAGCAACTCAAGGCAATACGTGCAGAAGCAGAAAAATCAAGTATCAATTTTTACTACACTTCCCAGGACGTTCGGATTAGCATCGATGAGACAACTTCAAACGAAGACCTCACGGCAGTCTGTAATGTGTTTTCAGTAGCCCTTGGCAAGAATACGGTCTCCGGCCTGAACGGACTTAGTGCGATCATGATTCCGGACCCGCTGTTTCGCAAGGATGCCTACCTTACACATCCGGTGTTCAGTATGTATAGGACTGAAACGGAAATGATGCGTTATGTCAAGTCTCTTGAAAACAAGGATCTTTCGCTGATGCATGCTATGATCCCATTGGGTTCATGTACCATGAAGCTGAATGCAGCTTCAGAAATGTTTCCTGTTAGCCTCCCGGAATTTTCATCACTACATCCATTTGTACCTGCTGATCAGGCTGCCGGTTATTACAGGATTTTTGACGAACTGACTTCTTACCTGATTGATATCACCGGGATGAGTGCCTGCTCACTCCAGCCCAACTCAGGCGCCCAGGGTGAACTCACAGGCCTGCTCACCATCAGGGCTTATCATATTGCCAATGGTCACCTTGATCGCAACATAGTGCTGATTCCTGCATCAGCCCACGGCACAAATCCAGCCAGCGCTGTCATGGCAGGGATGGAGGTTGTCGTCACTAAATGTGATGATCGTGGTAATATTGATATGGAGGATATGAAAGCCCATGCAGAAAAACATGCGGCTCACTTGGCGGGTGTGATGGTAACCTATCCATCCACCTATGGCGTGTTTGAAACAACAATTAAAGAGTTGTGTAATCTCATTCATGAAAACGGTGGCCTCGTCTATATGGATGGTGCCAACATGAATGCGCAGGTTGGATTGACCAGTCCGGGATCAATAGGGGCTGACGTGTGTCATCTCAATCTTCACAAGACATTTGCTATCCCGCATGGTGGGGGAGGACCCGGTATGGGCCCTATCTGTGTGAATGAAAAGCTTGCACCCTTCCTGCCTGGCCATCCTTTTGCGCACGTTGGAGGTACTAAAGCCATTGATTCCGTCAATAGTGCACCATGGGGCAGTGCTTCTATTTTGTTGATTTCCTACGGATACATCCGTATGCTTGGAGCCGATGGCGTGACAGCATCTACTATACATGCGATACTGGGTTCAAATTATATCAAGTCAAGGCTTGAGTCGCTATATGATATTCTCTATACCGGAGATGAAGGCCGGACTGCGCATGAGCTCATCATTGATCTCAGACCATTCAAGCACGCTGGCATTTCTGCAGAAGATGTGGCCAAGCGATTGATCGATTACGGATTTCATGCCCCGACACTTTCGTTCCCTGTACCGGGTACAATTATGATCGAGCCTACGGAAAGTGAATCAAAGGCTGAGCTGGATTTATTCTGCGATGCACTGGTTCAGATTCATGCTGAAATCAATCAGGTAATCGCTGGCAAAGCCGCTCCGGATAATAACGTATTGTCGAATGCGCCTCATACATTAGCTGATCTCACCACGGATGAGTGGAATTATCCATATTCAAGAAGTATGGCGGCCTATCCTTTGCCACAATTGCGTCATCGTCATAAGTTCTGGGCTTCTGTAGCGCGTGTAGATAATGCGTTTGGCGACCGTAACCTGGTGTGTACTTGTCCGCCGATTGAATCTTATTCTTCATCCGAGGCCGTCGAAGCGTGATAGTTGTCACCGGAGCGATTGGTTTTATCGGCAGTGCTTTTGTAGGGTATCTTAATCAATTAGGGTATACGGATATTGTCGTTGTTGACGATTTTTATCAGTGGAAAAAGGAGAAGAACCTGAAGGGTAAGCGCGTACACGATTGGGTGCACCGTGATCTCTTTATAGCCTATTTTGAAAAAATGGCATCCCAGGTGGACGTTGTTTTTCACCTGGGGGCGAGGACCGATACCATCAGTGAGGATGTAGCCATATTCAATACCCTCAATCTGCAGTATTCAAAGGATATATGGAGGATTTGTACCGCAAATGAAATCCCCCTGGTCTATGCCTCCAGCGCTGCTACCTATGGCGATGGGGATTTGGGATTTTCAGATGATCATGCAGTCGTTTCTAAATTGAAACCATTGAATGCCTACGCTCAGTCTAAGCAAGACTTTGATCAATGGGTGCTGACCCAAAAGAAAACACCACCGCGATGGTATGGCCTTAAGTTCTTTAACGTCTATGGTCCAAATGAATACCACAAGGCGAGAATGGCCTCTGTCATCTTTCATGCTTTCCATCAGATCCGCGAAACAGGTAAGTTGAAATTGTTCAAATCACACCGGCCTGAATGGAAGGATGGTGGACAAGAGCGC
>DATHZY010000273.1:0-2363 GCA_035458325.1 Saprospiraceae bacterium
TGATCTTCTCTAATAACGATGAAAAAACAAATGCTACAACCTGCATTTAATGAAAAGGGTGAGACCCTCAGCCCCATCTTGCCGAAAGAAGTCAAGAACTTCCTGATCGACATCGATGGAACCATCTGTGATGATATCCCAAATGAAGAACCCGAGCGCATGGTGGATGTGCCATTCTATCCGGATGCGCTGGAGATCATTAATACCTGGTATGACGAAGGGCACATCATTACGTTCTTCACCTCCCGGACCGAGGCTCATCGGGAAATCACTGAAACCTGGTTAAAGAAGAGCGGATTTAAATATCACGGCCTGCTGGTTGGAAAACCCAGGGGTGGAAATTATCACTGGATTGATAACCATATAGTCAAAGCCACCAGGTTTAAAGGCAAGTTTACCAACTTCGTCAAGAAGAATAAGGAAATCGAAATATTCGAGCCTTAATCTAAGATACCAAGAAGTTTGCTGTTGCAGGAGCCATTTCTTATTTCCTGAGCAGGTCCTCCATCGCTTCCTCAATCCTTCTATATTTAAAGGGAAAGTTTTCCTTACCCAACCTGGCAGGATGTGCATTACAGCTCTGCATAAGCATCAGATGCATCTCCCCTAACATAAGTTGAAGTCCGAACACCGGAACTGGTATAACAAGGCGATGTGGTGAATACAAATGACTAGCCGCTTTAACTATTTCCTTGTTCGAAGCAGGGGAAGGGGCAACAGCGAGATATGTACCTTGCATCTTATCGTCCTCAATAGCCAGGAGCATGATATCCACCAGATCGTCCATATGGATCCATGGCCAGATTTGATGTCCGTTTCCAAAATAACCCAGGAATCCAAAGGGAGCTGTCCGGATAATTTCTGGCAATGCACCACCCTTATCACTCAGTACGATTCCGATCCTGGTTACAACTGTTCGAATGCCTGATGATGCAATGGCCGCATGACCTCTTTCCCATTGCAGGACTGTGTTGACCATCCATTGGTCTTGGGCAACAATCGGAGATGTTTCGTCCAGGGGCTCAGATCCCCGGTCCCCATAAATGCCGATGGCAGATGCCCCGATATAGGTTTGCGTTTTCAGTAATCCCTTCTGCAGATATTTTTCAAGTGTTGCAGCAGCATTGACCCGGCTATCGACAATTTCCTTTTTCCGCGCAGAGGTCCATTTGCTGCCGGCTATCGAAGCACCGGCAAGGTTGACGATGGCATCAAAGGTCATGACTTCAGCCAATGAAATGGTTCCTTTAGCCGGATTCCAAACCATCTTTCCAGGACCCGGCTCCCGGCTCAGGATCATCACCTCCCAACCACGTCTAATTGCGCTTTCCTTTAAAGCTGTTCCAATCAGGCCTGTTCCTCCGGCAATCAACAGTTGCTTTTTCATACGCTCTACAACAGCTATAGGTCCGTATGGTTACGATATCTGGATGAAAAGTTATTCTCCTTCCCTCACCATGGCTGATATGTTTTGCTCAATACTCCTTTGCATGTTTATCTTTGAGAAATGTACAGGAAGGGAATTATAACTCACACCATTTTTTGCGTTTTATTGGCCGCAGGACTTTTTTCCTGCAAAAACGCTGCGGATGTTTCATCCTTGTCGGTTACCATCCGATTACCAAACGAGCCGGAAAGCCTTCATCCCATCTTCTCAAAAAGCGCGTACGCTTCTCCTATTGAGAGTCTCATCATGCTCCCGATGGCTGAATATGATCCGGTTTCGTTGACCCTCACACCTTTGTTAATTACAAAAATGCCTGAACCAGAATTGGTCATGGAGGGTGAGCATGCCAATGGTAAAGTATTTAAACTTGAATTCCGACCAGAAGCTGAATGGGCTGATGGCAAACCGGTCACCGGGGAAGACTATATATTCACGATCAAGTCACTTTACAATCCGCATGTCAATGCGGAGAGCTGGAAAAACTTCGCAGATTTTATAAGTGAAATTGCTGTGGATCCAAATGATCCGAAAAAAGTAGCTGTCTATTTTGACAGCACTTACATACTCGACTATGAAGCTGCTACCAATTGGAATCTTTATCCGGCGCATATTTACGATCCGGAGAATATCATGTCGAAATTTACGCTCGACGAACTAAGGGAGAAAGATAAAGTATGGACTCCCGAACAAGACTCGCTTTTGAAGAGATTTGCTACCCTGTATGAGTCCCCTGCTTTTTTCAGAGAGACTGTTTCCGGTGCAGGTGCCTATGAGCTCGATGAATGGATGACCGGTGAGTATATACGGCTCAAAAGAAAACAAAACTGGTGGGGGGATAAAATTGAAAATTCTCCTTTGTTGCTTAAAGCCTATCCATCGGAGATTACTTACAGGATCATATTAGATGCGGCCGCTG
>DATHZY010000274.1:0-9380 GCA_035458325.1 Saprospiraceae bacterium
CGCGCCTTGTGCAAAGTGCCCGCGGTATGAATGTGTACCATTCTTGTATTCTTCAGTGGTCCGCTGGTCAGGGAATCCATCGTACCATCCTTTAGCTTCAAAGTCTCCGGTCTCGAAGTCTTCGAAGAGCAGGATATTTTGTGCAGTTGCGTTTGTTCCGATCAAACAGATCTTTCCGAATAAGAGAATGTAGGATAGCAGATAATTTTGCATGTTAGTCAATTTTGAATTGAAAAGGCATCCCACCATCTTTTATCGCGCAACGACGCAACGACGCAAAGGATATTTAACCTCTTACTGTCTCACTCTCTTACACCTCTCACACCTCTCACTCATATTTATCGCGGAGAGCCGCAGAGGCGCAGTAGGTATCTCTCCTATCTTTTTCGCGCAACGCCGCAACGCCGCAACGGATATTTCGCGTGAGGCGCAGTAGGTATCTCCCCAATCTTTTTCGCGCAACGTCGCAACGCCGCGAAGGAAATTTTACGTCCCACCCTCTTACACCTCTCAAAATTTATTATCGCGCAAAGACGCAGTTGATATTTACCCTCTCACTCTCTTACCTCTCACTCTCTTACACAAGGCTACATCGTGTACTTCCTGCCCTTATTTTCCTCCTTCAGCCATTGCATGAGTGGATCGAAGTATCTCACCAGTGCCTTGGCATTCATCTCCTCGCCGGTAGCTTCCTTCATGACTTCGCGCCAGTCCTTGGTGGCACCGGATTTCATAATGTTGTTGATAAACGTACCGACATCCTTGTTGCCAAAGTAGTTGGTGGCTGTAGGTGGTTGATGAAGGATCTTCTCTGCGATATGTTGGTGCAATTGGAAGAGTAACACATACGATAATGCATAATCATAGTATTGGGCGGCATCATCATTGATGTGTGTCTTGGTGGCCGCATCGCAATACATTTCGCCGCGATCTGAAGGGGGTACGATACCCTGGTATTTTTTCACGAGCTCCCACCATTTTTTATTGAACTCTCCTTCTGGCAGGTTGTCTGCGTAGAGGGCTTTTTCAAATTCGCTCATGGTGCCTGCGGCAAATGGGATGAAGACAGCAAAATTCAATGCTTCCTTAAGCAGGATTTGTATGGAGTCGGTCTTGGCATCAGGAGACACCAGGCCACGTCCTACCAGGTAAGGTTTTTGCATCGCAGCCATGCCCATCATACTGCCGAGTGCTTCGTGGAAGGCGCGGTTGGCTCCATTGCGCATCAACGGTGGTACTTCAGGTGAGGTATAGGCGATGTAGTAATAGATGTGTCCGAGTTCATGGTTGGAAGTTTCAAACCACTCTGCATTTGGCTCCACGCTCATCAGGCTGCGTACATCGGTTCCGAGATCGAGATGCCATGCAGAAGCGTGATTATTTTTCTTGAGGGTGGAATCGACAGGATAAGGATACAGATTTGATTTTGTCCAGAATGATTCCGGCAATCCCGGGAATCCGAGACTTGTATACAACGCTTCGCCTTCCCTGACAATCCACTCAGGGCTTTTGCTGGCGAGTACACTATCGATATTGAGGCCTTCTACTTCGAGCATGGTGCTCCAGTCCTGGCCCCAACGGTTGGGTAGCCAATGGGCAGGCAGATAATCTGGGACCTCCTTGACGCCATATTTTTTGGCGAGTTCATAGCGTGCATAGGTGTGAAGTTCACGGTACAATGGACGAAGCTCTTCGTTGAGTCGTTCCATCGTCTCCATCATCTCAGGAGTAGTGAGTCCATAGTCAGAGACCTGGTAGGAGAAGAAATCGGGGTAGTCGAGGGCTTGTACCGTTTCGTTTCTCAGTCTTCTCAGATTGACCAGGCCGGCTTTGAGATCCTTGCCAACTTCTTTGCTGGCTTCCCATGCCGCGAGTCTTTTGGTGAGATCGTTTTCGGTCTTGAGGATATGGTCGATATCATTAGTGGTGATATCCTTGCCGTCGAGTTTGAAAGGAAAGCCAAACAATTTTTCAGTCTGCGCGATGGATGCTTTTATTTTTTCTTTCACGAGATCGGCTACGATCTGTGGATCACTGCCGGCCAGGTAGAGGATATATTCCAGTTGACGTACCTGCAGGGGTGTGAGCTTGTCCTTTTGCGCAAGGAATTTCTTTGTTTGTTCAATATTCTCTACACTACCGGTGAAAGCGGTGAGCGCTTCATCCGCAATACGCGAGTTGTAGGCATTGAGGGTATCGCCTTCCATGATTTCGGTGTTGGTCTTCCAGCTGGCCTCTGCGGAGGCATAGTAGCGTTTGACATATTCATTGGTATAAGTATCCAGGAAGGCTTGCGCTTCTTTTTGTTCGGCGGATAATTCAGCGGCGGCTTTGTGGTCAGGTTTGCAGGAGATGAAGCCAAAAAGGGCCAGGGCCAGGAGGGAAATGAGGATATTTTTCATGAATGGTTGAAAGTTTGCATGAAGGTAAAGAATTTGCGCGGCCCTCCCTCGGACTGCCCGCCCTCGTCCTGATTGGACGATCCCTCCTGAAAGGAGGGATGATTGGCTGTTGCAGGAGTTTGCTCCTGCAACAAGGTATATTCCGCCTTCTTCCCATCTTTGTCTTTTGCCCCCTCGTCCAGTCAGACGATCCCCTCTAAAGGAGGATATTCAATTGCTGGTGGAAGAGAGGGATTTAAAAATCAACATTTACTTAATGAGCTTACAAGTACACGTTTTAACCTTCAATCCCTTCCAGGAGAATACTTATATCATCAGCGCGCCATCAGGTGAATGTATCATCATAGATCCGGGATGTTTTGACCAGGGGGAGCGGGATGAACTGACTCAAACGATCAGAGACCTTGGATTGAAGCCGGTGCGGCTGATCAATACGCATTGTCACATCGATCATATCCTGGGCAATGCGTTTGTGGCAAAGACCTGGGATCTTGGTTTGGAAATCCACAAAGGAGAAATCCCTGTTCTCGAATCCGGGTTGATGGTCTCCGGAATGTATGGGGTGCCATATGATCCATCGCCGAAGCCGGCTTCCTTTTTAGCGGAAGGAGATGAGGTGGTGCTGGATGGTGTTTCGATGAAAGTACTTTTTACACCCGGGCACTCACCTGCCAGTATCTGTTTGTATAATGAAACCGACGGATGGGTGATCGGAGGGGATGTGTTGTTTTATGAAAGTATCGGGCGCACAGATCTGCCGGGTGGCGATCATGCGACTTTATTGAAGAGTATTCGTGAGCAACTATTTGTATTGCCAAACGAAACAGTCGTATATCCCGGTCATGGACCATCGACGAAGATTGGATATGAGCGGATGTTTAATCCTTGGATGCAATAGGTTGATAGGTTGATTAGTTGATAGGTTGATAGGCTTATGAAGCTTATGAAGCTTATGAAGCTTATGATGCTTATAGGCTTATAGCATATGGCGAGGTGCGGGAATGCTCAATACTCACTTTTTACTACCTGCCACATAGTGCTTTCTGCATGGCACTCAATACGATGGATGCGCGATTTGGAGCCGGGGTATTTTTGCATATCATCATTTGATGTCGCAAGGAGTCTGCATTTCTTTTGCAGCAGCTGACGTCACCCATTAAGCCCGGACCATCATGAAAAAAGGTATTTTATTATTCCTATTAGTTATCTCAACAATTATCATCAGAGCGCAAAGTGTAGGTATAGGTACCACGACGCCCCATAGCAGTGCTTTATTGGATGTACGAAGTGTTGATAAAGGAATGCTGATCCCGAGAATGAGCGCGGCACAGCGTACAGCCATAGCCTCACCTGCAAAGGGATTGTTGGTTTATCAGAACGAAGTGCCGGAAGGATTTTACTACAATGGTGGAACACCTGCATCACCGGACTGGATTTTGCTTGGGGCTACGGGTCCGCAAGGTCCACAAGGTCCACAAGGTCCTGCAGGGCCCAGTGGGATCATCAATGCCTATACGATTGCAGGACCTGCACCTTATCCCTCCAATGTCCTTGCTTTCATAAGCCCCACCATTACGATCACGTTACAGGCAGGACAGAAGGTCTTTCTTGTGGCCAGCAGGGCAATGGGTGGATATGCGGTTGCGGAGGATCTTGGCATTTATCCTGCATATCAATCCATATTGCCCTTCAGTCCGATCGTCAACCTGGGCTTGGGCATCTATGGCCATGAAGTACCGGAAAACACAAGAGTAGATTTTTCTATCAATGGTGTATTCCAGGACCTGCCTGCCGGCACTTATAAATTCGGTATGTCCGGATTGTATACGGGAAATACCACCTGGACCAATTGTGAGTGGGGATATGTAAGTGCGTTGGTGTTTTAGGAGGTTGATTAGTTGATAGGTTGATGTGTTGATAGGCTTATGATGCTTATAAGGCTTATAAAGCTTATAGGCTTATTAGATTATAAGTTATTGGGTTGATAGGTTGATAGGTTGATGGGTTTATCTGATGTGCTTAGTAGTATAGGAGCTTAGAGGGTTAGGGCCTATGAAGCGCTTTCATTTTTCACTCTTCACTCTTCACTCTTCACTTAAGTAATCCCGGGGTTTCGGAAGCGTAATGATTCGCAGAAACGGACGACTGGAGAACACAGGGATCGTGCATTGGCGAAGCAACAATAAACGAGGGCAAAACAAAAGCAGACTCAATATTTCCTCCCGTATACTCATTAAAGATGGCCAAACAGTCGGGCCCCTTTTTGTAATGTCAGTATTTAAAGGAACTTTAGGCTGTCAACTCATTTTGAAACCTTGTCTTTAGTTCAATCATATCGAAGCGGTTTTTCAAGCACTGCTTTCCTGGCCCTGGCACTCCTGCTGATGGCGGATATGGTATTGGCGCAATTGCCGGCGGTGAGTTTCCAGCATCTCAAGCGGGATATAGACCTGTATTCAGCATACTATACAGCGATCACAGAAGATCATGATGGGTTTATATGGTTTGGAAGTTCCTCCGGGGGAGGACTGTATAGGTATGATGGATATACACTGAGGTCTTTTCTGCCCGATCCTTCCAATATGAATTCCTCTATTGCCGGTTTCAGGGTTTTTAAGACTTTCATAAGTTCAAACAACCAACTATATGTGGCAACTAATTTTGGATTTTCATCCGTTGATCCGGTTAGTGGGAGGATAGAGAGTTTCAACAACAAGTTTGACCTGGCTCCGGATGGAAGATTTGCATGGACGAGATGTTTTTTTCAGGATACAGTGCGGCGGACCTTGTGGATAGGCACAGCGTATGGATTGGCGAGCATGAACCCTGAGGCAGGGGATTCTATCAAACTCCTTCGTCCGGCAACTGCTCCTGATCAAGGGCCCATGCCTGGGGATATCCTGTGTATTGTCCAACACCCCCGAAATCCGGCCCTACTATGGCTGGGGACTCCGGAGGGAATATTTCAATATGATATTGCGGCAGACCGATACACCTATATCCGATGTCAGGATATTCCTGTGGGGGAAAAGTATGTCCATGACATGTATGCTGACAAGTCAGGTATGATCTGGCTTTCTATCGGGGATGGTTATGTGACAGGATTTGATACCGAAACTCAACAATGGATCATACATCGCATTCCTGCCTATCAGCCTCTGCCTACATCACACCGGAGTGTCCATAGGCTGCTTCCCGCAGGAGGAAATGAGGCATGGTTGGCCACAGAGACATCCGTTGGGAAAATAAACCTTACTACCGGGTTTTTTGAAAATTGGCAGTATAGCGCTGACCGGCCTGATGGATTATTACCCAATTACATCTTCCTGGATCTGCTCAATGATCGCCATGGGCGTATGTGGGTTGCCTCGTGGCATGGAATCAATATTGCACGCCAGGCTTTCATGCAACCATCTGGTACTGTCAAGGAGATCAAAGTCGCTATCACAGGAATAGATGCATCCCCTTCCTATGCTTCAGGGTTGAAGCCGTTGATTTATAAAGATGATCTGACGTTTTATAAAGACCAACGGGATATCACCATTCAATATGTATTGCCCAATCCGTTGGATCCCACGACAGTGAGCTATCAATATATGCTTGAAGGATATGACAGCGATTGGATTACGACTGACCAGCGCACGGTCCGGTATCCTCAACTGCCTGGCGGATCCTATAGCTTTAAAGTCAGGGCAAAGGAACGATCTGCTGATACCTGGACCGATACCACCTCACTGAGACTATCCATTCCAAAACGGATGATAGAATATTGGTGGTTTTGGGGTATCATAGGTGTCTTGTTTCTTTCTATTGTAGTCATCATCAATCGGCTGATGCTCTCAAAGGCAAAGAAGACGGAGCGCCTGAAAGCTGAATTTGAACATCAACTATCAGAGATCCAGATGCAGGCACTGCGGGCGCAGATGAATCCGCATTTCCTTTTCAATAGCCTCAACTCCATCAAGTATTTCGCGATCAGCAAGAGCAAGGATGAAACGGCAGCATACCTGTCCAAATTTTCGATGCTCGTCCGTGCGATCCTCAACAACAGCAAATCACGCACGATCAGCCTCAAGGATGAACTCGATGCGTTGCAACTCTACATAGAGATTGAGCATTTAAGATTAGATGGTAAATTTGATTATCACATTGATATCGACAGCGGGATTCATATCAAGCAGGCGCAGATACCGCCGATGATCCTGCAACCCTATGTGGAGAATGCTATCTGGCACGGGCTCATGCATAAAGATGGAAGAGGAAAACTGCTCGTGCAAGTCAAGGATATGGGGCATCAGATACAATGCATCATCGAAGACAATGGAATCGGGAGGATGAAAGCTTCGGAGTTTCGGGGCAAGCAGACGGACCATAAGAAATCAGTAGGTATGCAGATCACGAGTGACCGGATCGCGCTGATCAACCGGATCTATAAAATCGATACCCAGGTCCATGTGATTGACCTCATGGATGAACATGGAACACCCACCGGAACAAGGGTGGTGATCAATATCCCACTGATCCATGATGAAGAAGAATAAACATCGTTTTACAAAACAATTTCGCAAGCATGCTTAAGACGATACTCATTGATGACGAACTGCACTGTGTCGAGACCTTGCGGTATGAGCTCCAGCTCAATTGCCCTGAAGTGGAGATAGTGGATACGGCCTCTTCGGGGCAGGAAGGGATCCAGAAGATACAATCGATAAAACCTGACCTGGTATTCCTGGATATTGAGATGCCGAGGATGAGTGGATTTGAAATGCTGCGTCAACTCGAACCACTGGACTTCAGGGTCATCTTTGTGACGGCATATGATCAGTATGCCTTGCAGGCGTTTCGGTTTGCCGCTGCGGACTATCTGCTCAAGCCGGTCATCAGTGATCAGTTAAAGGAGGCAGTGGGGCGTGTTGCCGAAAAATCGGTTTCAACGGTTGATGCCAAAACGCAACTGGAAGCATTACTTTACAACTTGCGCGATGGATTTAAATCTCCGCGTATTGCCTTGCCGTCCGGGCGGGGTATGGATTTTGTGGATGCCGCGGATATCATGTATTGTAATGCGGAAAGCAATTACACACATGTGATGTTGACAGGGAATAAAAAATATACGCTGTCTAAGACACTTAAGGATGTAGAAGAGATGTTGGGTAATCTCGATTTCTTCAGGGTGCATCAGTCCTATCTGATCAACTTCAATTACCTGCAGCGTTATCTCCGTGATGATGGGGGGTATGTTGTGATGCGGGATGGCACGAGTATCCCGATTGCCAAGCGCAGGAAGGAGGAGTTTCTGGCGAAGATGAAATTGGGTTGATCTGTTGATGAGTTGATCTGTTGATAAGTTAGGCTTATAGGCTTATGAAGCTTATGAAGCTTATAAAGCTTATAAAGCTTATAAAGCTTATAAAGTTTATGAAGTTTATGGGTTTATAAATGATCGACGGATTTATAAGTTGGATACAGGGTTTGGTTTATTGCCCTGGCGAGCCATAAGTTTAGGAAGTTTAGAGAGTTTAGTTTTCTTCGTCTCAGCCTTTGCCTCCGCCTTTGCTATTGCAGGTAACTCACCCCCGTCCCCTCTCTTTTGTCTTGAGATCTGAGGTACGAAAATGATTTTCTAAAGAGAGGGGTGTCATGATATTTCTATGGATCCAGATTTGTCTTGTTCTTTATTGGAAAGTTACCTTGCACTCCCCTCTCTTTTTTCGAATCTCATGCGTACATAAGATCATTTTTAAGAGAGGGGTTGGGGGTGAGTTTTGCAGGAGCTTCGCCTCAGCCTCAGCCTTCGCTATTGCAAGTATCTCACCCCCGTCCCCTCTCTTTTTGTCTTGAGATCTGAGGTACGAAAATGATTGTCTAAAGAGAGGGGTGTCATGATATTTCTATGGATACAGATTTGTCTTGTTCTTTATTGGAAAGTTACCTTGCACTCCCCTCTCTTTTTTCGAATCTCATGCGTACATAAGATCATTTTTAAGAGAGGGGTTGGGGGTGAGTTAAGCAGGAGTTTCGCCATCGCTTTTTATTATTTCGCGCAGAGCCGCAGAGGCGCAGTTTAGATTTTCCTTTGCTCCCTTCCGCCGTTCCGCCATTCCGCCGTTCTGCCTTTTACACTTACTTTAGCAGTTGAAATAGCAGATGCATGAGCAGAAATCAGATTCTCGTTAGAAACATAAAACACCTCACCGATGCCCGATACTTTGCGGCGATGGGCGTGGACTGGATGAGCATGGAATTGAATAGTGATCCGACGTCTTTTATGCGATGGCATACACTCAAGGACTGGGTCGAAGGGGTGAAGCTGGCCGCAGAGATCGATGCAGCGGATGAAATGTTGTTGTCGAAAACCATCATTGATGCCAAGCCGGAAGGGATCGTCCTGTCACACCTGATAGATTTAGAAGGTATATCCGACGCTGAATTGTTTTTTGATACACAATATGTCAGCCTTGAAAAATGCCCCAATCATAGTTTTAGTATTATCCATTATGATGAAATCGACGCAGTTCAAATTTTAGACCTTGATCCTTCTGCCACTTTTGTTCAGCATGATTGGACAGTAGATGAGCTTGACCAATTATTGATGACCGGATACAAGGGAGGTATCTGCCTGACAGGTGGGGATGAAGATGCGACGGGGATGCGGGATTATGAATTGATGGATGATTTATTTGAAAGGCTTATTGGCTTATAAAGCTTATAAAGCTTATGAAGCTTATGAAGTTGATAAGTTGATTGGTTTATCTGATGTGCGTAGTAGATTAGTAGGTTAGGGCTTATAAAAGCTTATGAGGGGCTTATAGGCTTATAAAAGCTTATGAGGTTGATAAGTTGATAGGTTGATTGGTTTATCTGATGTGCTTAGTAGGTTAGAAGGATAGAGCTTATGAAAGCTTATAGGCTTATGAAGCTTATAAGTTGATGGGTTGATATGTTGATAGGTTGATGAGTTGATAGGATGTTATAAAA
>DATHZY010000275.1:0-11544 GCA_035458325.1 Saprospiraceae bacterium
TTGACTTGTAAGTACAAGGTATAGTCATAACGGATATATAATATCCACAGAACAGGACATCGAGGAGGTCGTTCTCCCTTATAGGGTATCAGCTGCCCTCACGGTATAAAACGGGTGGATGAACCCATGCTGGGGTTCAGGCATTAAAACACAGTCAAAAATTCCGACCTTTGCCGAAATTCATTATCATTACTCTCCACATTCGAAACGCTTCATGAGAAGTAAAACAGCAGCCGGGTTATTTGCCTTATTCCTGGGTTGGGCCGGTGTACATCGTTTTTACCTGGGCCAGGTGGGACTGGGCATCTTGTATGTGTTTTTAACCGTGGTTTCACTAGGGATCGTCACCGGCATTATGAGCCTGATCGACGCGATCGTTTTATTCAGCATGACCGAGGAAAACTTTGACCTGAAATATAATTCACAACAAGGGATGGTGCCGCCGATCTACAACAGGAGGGGACAACAGGGATATCCACCAATGGCACAGCCAAGACAAAGGCCACAGGCGACCACGACTTCCCGTAACATGAAAACCGCGTCGAGAGAAGTGCAAAATCCTTATAAGGTCAATGGTATCAAGAAATACAAGGAGTTTGACCTGGAAGGAGCAATAGAAGATTTTGTCAAGGGACTTGAAATCCATCCAAGGGACATTTCGCTTCATTTCAATCTCGCTTGTGCGTATTCGTTGACCGAGCAAGTAGATAAGGCCTACATACATATTGACCGGGCGGTGGCGCTAGGTTTCAATGATTTCGAAAAACTCAAGACACACGATGATCTTGCCTTTGTCAGGATACAGGATCGGTTCGAAGAGTTCCAGAAAAACGGCTACAGGCTTGAAATGCCTGCCGTGGTAACAGAAAGCACCCAGGTGCCCGAAATACCGACCGAAGAGTCCATTCAGGATGATAATCTGCTGGCTCAGTTAAAGCGATTAGCAGAACTCCGGGACAGGGGATTACTTTCGGAACAGGAGTTTATGATCGAAAAAAGAAAGCTCACCCGTTAAATAAATCATAACCCACGCCACTTTTGGCACAGTCTTTCGTCTTAATAGTATAAAAACAATCCGGCATGATCGCCAGGGAGCTTATATCACACCTCATACATCCGCTTCGCACCTCTGATACAGGGGAGCAAGCCCTGACGTATCTCCAGGTGTATCACCTCAAACACCTCCCCATCGTCAACAACGAGCAACTGTTGGGTACCATCTCCGAGGAAGACATTACGACGAGCCCCATTGACGAGCCGATTGGGTCCTTTTCACTAGGACTCAACAAGGCATTTGTCCGGGACACCGATCACCTCTTTGAAGTCATGAGTGTCATGGCAGATCACAAACTAACGGTCATCCCAGTGGTGGATCAAAAGGACAACTACCTTGGATTGATTACCCTTGAGGATCTCATCCAGTATTATGCCCGCAGCTTTTCTTTTTCTGAGCCTGGAGGCATCATAGTTATTGAGCTTCAAAAGGCGGATTACAGCCTGGCGGAAATATCCAGGATCATAGAAGGCGAAAACGCGGTCATCCTCACCAGCTTTCTGTCACACGATGAGGACACCAGGATGATGTATCTCACGATCAAAACCAATCAAAAGGAAATACAACACCTGCAGGCAACCCTCGAAAGGTTTGGATACAATATCAAAGCTACGTTCTCTGAAGAAGGGTATTTTGAAAGCCTCCAGGATCATTACGACGCCTTTTTACACTATCTCAATGTCTGATGCCTGAACTTTGGCGGATCATTTTCCTCCTGGCAGGATTATTTTGTTTTGTTGAACAATCCTTTGGTCAGTATGTCACTGTACAAAAGATAACCATCAGCGGGCTTAAGCGCACCAAGGCTACTATTGTATATCGGGAACTCACCTTTGCAGAAGGGGATACCCTGACCCAAAATGACCTGGGACCGATCCTGGAACGAAACAGAAACAACCTGCTTAACCTGGGCATCTTCAACGAGGTCGTCGTCAATGTATCGGAGTGGGATACTAAAAATGATCTGATAGAGATCACTGTTGATCTTAAAGAATCATGGTATATCTATGCGGCGCCGATCCTGGACCTGGCAGACAGAAATTTCAATGTATGGTGGACCACCTACAACCATAGTTTCGACCGGATAAATCTAGGCGGGCGAATTGACTGGCTCAACTTTACAGGCCGCAATGATAAACTCAAAGCCCTGATACAGTTTGGGTACACGCCCAAACAGGAACTCGAATATAGATTTCCATATCTCAACAAGCGGCAAAGCCTCGGCGTCACTACCTTGTTTTTACACAGTGTCAACCAGGAGATCAATTATGGTACATTCAATAACCGCGAACAACTGGTAAGACTGGGAGAACAGAAGATACAGGAAAGATGGGAAGGGCAAATCCGTACGTTCTACAGACCGACTATTTTTATCAAATATGAACTGGCACTGAGGTACCAGAGCCTGAAAGTAGACCAGGAAGTGATCTCTGACTATAATCCCATTTATTTCAGCAACGGAGACAGTACCCACAGTGTTTTTTCACTTCGCTTTGTGTACGAGTATGATGACCGTGACCGCAAGATATTTCCGGCCAAAGGCATCAAGTTTTCTGTGGAGGCAGAAAAAATAGGCCTGACTAATTCGGCTGACGAAAACACATTGATCACCGCCCTTTCTGTTGAGTGGAACGGAACCACCGGACGCCGGTTTCAACATCGGGTGTCCACCACGACAAAATACAGCCTGAGCCGGAGCCGGCCTTCTTTTGTATACTACAAGGGACTCGGGAGCGGGGTCAGGTATGTCAGTGGATACGAATTGTATGTCCTCGATGGATTGGATTATGTGCTCGGCAAGTACCAGCTGGCCTTTAAATTACTTGAGAAGCAATCAAACCTCGGTTCCATAATGCCGGTGGAACAATTCCGGCAGGTGACCTACGCTTTTTATCTTTCACTGCTTGCAGAAGTGGGTTATGTCAACGATCCATATACAGGTGGAGTCAATCCGCTGGCCAATCAATGGCTGTATGGTGGCGGTCCTGCATTTACGTTGCTGATGTATAATAACTTCCTGTTCCAGTTTAGCTACTGCACCAACCACCTGGGCGAGTGGGGTTTGTTTATCCACAACAGGACAAGTTTTTAAAAAAATCAAATATTACATCTTTAGTAGTTTCCGGACAAGGACATCAGTATCGGCAACAATCGTCGCAACATACATCCCAACAGATAAATCGGAAACATCAATTGTGTTTGTTTTAGAATACAGACTCCGGTACATCACCACATCACCAGCTACAGTTGAAATCCTCACAGACACATCTTTGTATTGATCCACCGGCATATCAATGGTTATGGTTGATGTGACGGGATTAGGATAAATGGAAAAAGCTGGTTGAACATAATCAGTGGTGGCAAGTGGAAGTGAATATTCATATGCACCAATATCGGGAGGTCCATTTGAACTCCTGGATTCATACAGGCAGGTGTCTACATAAGAAAGGTAAGGCTGTAATGCATACCCAAGTACCTCGGTCGAAATCAAGGTGCCTGCATCTATCAAAACAGAGGTTGATGAAAGATGGTAATCATGGTTTAATGGATCTTCAAACCCAAACACATCCAGGGCGTTGTTGATGGCATTGTTGGATGAATCAAGGACGGTGGCGGTGCCGATAAATAATCCACCGGTTTTGGCACCCGCAAACGTATTGTTCTTCACCAGCAGGGTTTCTGTTCCATTGGCAACCTGTATAAAGCTGCCGGTGGCCTTTTTATTGACAAAGGTATTGTTGACACAATAGAGCTTATGCGGTGCATTATTGGTAAGGCCCTCCAATCCATAACCAAGCAGGTTGCTATTAGCCGAGGTAGGGCCCTGCTCAATAATGTTTCCCACGATAACACTTGTACCTCCGTTGGGCAAATCAATCGTACGGCTGTCCTCACTGCTTTGATTGGCGATCCGATTGTATAGAATAAAGTTGTAGGTAGCCCGGCTTTTTAATTCATGACCTTCCGCAATGGCATCGTAGGTGAAGTTGTACCGAAAGAGGAGGGTGTCGATGTGGTTGATATAAATGTTGTGCTGGTATCCGGGATTGAGGGTGCTGCCGCCATTGACAAACTCACAGTATTCGACCGTGGTTTTACAATCAGGGATATTACCAGCCAGAATGCCCATTTCATTGGCAACAAACCGGCAGTTAGAAACGTGGAGATTGGCGCCTTCCTGACGTATGCCAGCGCCATTGTTGTCTTGCACGACTGCGTTGGCGAATTCGATATTGTGCACATGTACATTTGATCCGCTGATCACGAAGATACCTTTGCCATTGCTCATGTCGCTGGCGATAATACTTCCAGCTTCGAGACGCGGACGACCACCGATGCCGGCGATATAGAGGTTATTTTTATTCCAGATCACCTGAGGGTCATTGATATAAGTGGCGAAATCAATTTCCACAGTATCGCCGTGTTGCACAAGTGGCGCTACCTGGCTGCAGTAGGCAAAGGACCGCGTGGGGCCTACATTCCAGGTGGTGGCATGTAATTGGATCGCTAAAAGCATCGCAATAAATAAAAAAAGGCGGCGTCTCATAACAGCAGGAATAAAGCAGAACGATGAAGGCGGAAAGCCACTAATATCAGAAGAGGCATTTCAAAAGTACTACACGAATAATGTATAAACCTTAAAAAGATTTCCTGAATTGCAATTTTTGCGAAACAAGCAAGCTCAGCACGGCAAATGAAGTAAACAGAAAGAACCCGATCTGCAAGGAGGACTTATTCGTGGTGAGGATGTCAAGCTTATTGCTCAGCCCCTCCAGTTGGTTGAGTTGTTCGGTCAGGATACCACTAAAGCCGATGTAGGACATAAAGATGGCCACGACCATCACATCGGCCATCGACCATTTGCCGGTCTTGAAAACCATAAATCGGATGACACGGTTTGATTGTAATTTTTGGTTGTAAATGTACGCCAGGGAAGAGAGCAGCTTGGCAGCAGGAAATAACACACTGAACAGCAGGACAAGCAATCCAACGGCCAGCACATCCACCTTTCCTTGCATCAGCATCAGCCGGACGACCTCCAGGATGCTCTTGCTTTTATAATACAAGACCTGGTCGGTAAAAGAAATCTGCTCACCCAGCAAGGTAAAACTCATCTCTGCGATGCGGGCATCGATTTCGATCATAGGCAGCAGCAGACCACTGATCAGCAGGACAAAACAAATGATCGTGAGTATAAGGAAATCTATTTTTGAGGGCTCTTTAGAAAACAACAATAGAGATCCACACAGGAATATAAACACAAAGATGGCGATGATATAGTTTTGAGTGCCTTGCGAAAGATCCTGAAGTGTTGTCTGTAGTCCGGAGATCGTCTGCTTCCGGTCGCCATACCCATAGTGGGAAAGTATCCGATCATGCTCAGTGTAATCAATCTTAGCAAAGGTCTTATCGGTATATGCTGAAAGTTTATCCGTGATATAATCTTTGACCTTATCCCTGTTTCCCGGATCATTGAGGAATTCAAGAATCTGATCTGTGAAAATAGGCACATCTCGTTTCATGGCGTCAAACATGCCGGTCAGGCCTGCTACACCAATCTTGAGCCAACCTCCAAGTGATTGTGATTCTTTTTCGTAAAAACGGTCCTCCATCTCGGTGATCGTCTTCGTGAGAAAAGCAGAAACCTTGCTTTTGATTTCTTTGCGCTGAGCAGGAGAAAAATTCAACTCTTCGATTTTCTTGCTGATGATCTGCGAAAGGATTTGTTTCCACTCATCTACGCTAAACAGGCCGTATTTGATTTTGGAGAGCTCAACGAGGTCTTCCTTAACCATCCTTCTCTCTTGTTCCAGGGAAAAGATGTTATAACCACAAATAATAATGCCTGCCAACGAAAGGACAAAGACAAGGGGGCGTAATGATTTCATGTTGCAGGCATAACGCTATAAACAACGGAAAATGATATATCGCTGATTATGATATAAGCGAATTCGCGCTTCAATCCCACATTCCCACGTAATCAAAGCGCATCTGGTAGGTTTTGCACTGAGGACAGTAATTCTCATCGGGACTGATGAGCACATTAAAATTCTGGTAGAAGCTATCGTTGACATCACCTTTATACATCTTGCGGTCATGGTAATAATCATACCCGGGCAGATCCGGTGCGATCATCACAAGCTCTCCGGTTTTCTGATCGAACGCGGGTAGTTTTGGTTCGTGCGCTCTCATGCCGGAGCCGTAGTAAAGGTTTTCCTTTTTATAATGACAGGACGGACAGACGGCGGTGAGTATATAGCCCATGGTTAAATTTTTTATTGATCACCAATGTAGCGAAACAAGTCCAAATATTATTGGAGGGTAGTGTTACAACTGACCCGAGTACCGGCTTTTGCAGCAAATGGACTGGTATTAATCAATCCGCACCTCTGCCAACACCGGTAAATGATCTGAAGGAAGACGCCCATCCCAGGAATCTGAAAGTATGGCGTGTTGGAGCACCGTGATGTTGTTGTTTATAAAAATAAAATCAATACGATAATCCCCGACACCAGGTAACGTGAAACTGCCGGAGAAACTACCTAAAGGACCATGATGCGGGGACTTTGACGCAAACATAGCATCTGTCATGCTGTATGTCGATGCCTGATCCGTGAGAACAAGATATGGCTTGCTGGTGTCCGTGCTGTTGAAATCACCAGAGAGTATCACAGGTTCCTTGCCTGCGATTTCGTTTATCTTCTGCAGTAATAGTTTTGCACTTTCTTCACGTGCTTGTTCACCTAGATGATCGAAATGTGTGTTGAAATAGAAAAACAGTTTACCTGATTTCACATCCCTAAACCTTGCCCAGGTCACAATACGTGGAAAAGCGGCATCCCATCCTTTTGAACCGGCGACTTCGGGTGTTGCTGATAGCCAAAAGGTATTTCCATCAAGGCGCTCGAACCGATCCTTTCGAAAGATAATCGCCGAAAACTCGCCATCAGGATTGGGGAGTACAGCCCCATCCGTCCGGCAGACCCCAAACCATGCATACGCCGGCATGTCTGTCATCATTTCATCCAACTGCCTGCGGAAAGCCTCCTGCACACCGATGATATCAGGTTCGTGATAACGAATCATGCTTGCTACCAACGGACGACGATGGTCCCAATAATTAATACTATCACCCTGGTTTGGAAGCCGGATGTTGTAGGACATCACCCTCCATGATTCGTATTGCGCAGTACTATGTTCAAAAACCAAAGCAAACAGCGACAAAAAGAACAAAGACTTCATCATCCTGGAATTGAAGGAAAAAGATTATTTAAACTGCTGTCCCAGGAAACTAAAGGTTTTGTTTCTAAACCGGAGCGTAGCACCCCGTTGGATAGCGGCGTACAAGAGATCTTCGCCTTTCGAAACATTAAATTCAGAAACGGATTGGTTAACGCCATAATCAGAGCATTCGGCGATTTCCACAGATCGCATTTTGGTTTTGCCACCAACATTTTCGGGAACCAGCTCGTAAATCTTAAAGTAGTAATCACCCTGGAATCCAAACGGTGAATACAATCTGACCTTTTGTGCCTTTCCGTTTTTTTCCTTTGTGATATTGACTACTTCAATTTCCTTGTTGAACAGACCCATCGCTTCGTCCATAAATCCCTTCAGGCCTTCGTCCGTTTTGTATGAACCAATGAGTGTGCCGGTCTCTACTTCCAGCAGGTTGACAGCCTTGTCATCCCCCTGGATCAAATAGCGGGCACCAACACTTTTTGCCGCAAAATCATCATCAATAAACACTTCTTGTTTGTAATGTTCCCTGAACCGGTTGATGGTTTTCGTAAAGGCCAGATCAACCACAGAAATGCCTTTCAGCCCAACCAAACCAACTTCAAAGCTCTGGATTGAAACCGTACCGGAGTTAATACCAAGTTTGATCTGATCCGTATCATCCGCTAGTTTCTTGCTGAGGTTTTTGGTAGAAAAGGAAGCATAAAGTTTTTTGCCCGCGATATGCGCCTCCCCCGCTTGTTTTGCCTTAGAGGCGAGACCCGCATCGAGCAACAGCGTACCATTGATATTTTTTTTCACATAATAATCTCCGAAGAGATCGGGGATCACATAGCCATTGAAAGTATCCAGTGCGGCCACCTTCATATACACATTGGCGGGTAACATGACAGGATAAGGAAGGGTGATTGTGACATCCTTGGCTTTTTCATTCTCAATCGTGGCAGCGGTGACGGGCATGGGATCACGAAAAAGGAAATACATCTCCGCTTCAATGATGCTGTTGATTACAGATTTCGATTTTAAGGAAAAGAAATGGTTGAATTTCTTTCTGTAAGCATTGTGTGCCTTGGTCAGTCCGGCCTGATATTCCCGCTGATTATTAGCCTTGAGATAAGAGGGATCCGCGCTGAAGTATTGTTTATAGTTGTCGACCATAAACACACCGTCTGCTTCACCCATGCCAAGGTTGTTGCCGGTGGTAGGTATGGCATCCTGTATAGGGCTGATGCGGGAGAGCAAAACTGTATTGGTGACCAGATCTACAAACTTGCAACGTGACTCTGCCCGGGTAGATAAATTGAATGAAGCGGTGGAAGTCGTACCATCCGTTTTGATATTCAGTTCCGGGGTATAATTTTCATAGAGGGTAAATGTGTAGTAGAGCACATAGTCGGCCGCACGTTCTTCGCGCATCGAACTTTTATCCGGAAGGAATTTCAGTTCCGGTTCTTCGAGATTATAAACAAAGTGCTGAATTCCCCCCATACGCTGAAGCGTATACAGGAGGGAATCATTTACGGTCTTTAATACGAATGATGCATCGGCAGGAGCATACTCGATGACACCAAAAGTTTTTTGGGCACGAAGTGAAGGAACACAAAATACCAGGAGAAGGATAAACCAACAGAAATGACGGAACATAGTGGACGTTTGGGTTAGTGTTATGAATCAGAAGATGAATCAAGATAATTCATTTTTCAATATCCAAACAAAACCGAAACAGGTTACGCGTATCCTTATGCAGGTTCAACGGCACCATTCAACATCACTGTTTTATCCCCAGGATACTTTCCAAGTTATCATTCTTGCGAATGTCAATTCGGTAGAGACCGGAAGGCAGAAGAGACACATCGTGTTGTGAAGCGTATTTGTCTTGGTAGACGATCTTGTTGTCCAAGGTATAGATGGTCAATGCATCATAGTCGCCAGCCAGCGAGTTGATAAAGACTACAGAAGAAAAGGGATTTGGATAAACAGAATAATTGGCGGGCCTGACAGGATCGTTCTCGCCGGACACCATTTCCTTTAGATCAAAGGAATAGGCATCAGACACATAAGCATAACCACCATTCACACTGGTGGTGCCATTGTAGAGATATACCACACCATCGATCACAAAAGAGGCTGGTGCCCATCGTGATGTGCCCGGATGCGGAGGCAGGCTATCCCATTCATTGAGTTCAGGATCATAGCTCCACATTTCGCCTGTTTCCATAGAGGTATGATCATCACCATCTCCGCTGAGGACATATCCCTTACCGTTATATGAAAATTGAGTACCTGCCACACGACCTTCACCGGGGATGTCGGCCATTCTTAGCCACTCTTCAGTTAACGGATCATACCGGTACCATTCGCGGAAAATGCCATTGCCGTGGCCGAATCCGGTGTATACGTAATCACCAATAGCAAATTGGTATGGATGATGTCGTTTTGTGTCGGGGAAGTCTGGCTTTTGAGACCAGGTATCGGTTGCGATGTCATATTCCCACCAATCATTTTGATTGCCATTGTTATTATTTCCGAGACCAACAAAAATCTTTCCTTTATTGGCCACAAACGTAGGGTGCAGACGTGGCTCACAAGGGCAGGAACTCAGCTGTGTCCAGGACATGGAATCCGGATCAAAAACCCAGAGGTCACGAAGCAGGGAATCGACACTCGTGCCAAAACCGAAATATGCCTTCCTGTCCCATACATCTCCGATCCCATATCCGCGGGCAGCGCCGGGAAATTCTTCCAGTGTGGTCCAGGTATCATCTACCGGATCAAACCGAAGGAAGGCTTTCGTGGGTCCGTCAAATTCTGTCGTACCGGCAACAAGGTATCCCAGGCCATCGATCGAAAAACCATACGTGTGGTCTGTGTAAAAGTCAGGTGGCGGTGTCACAGATTCCCATTCCTGGGAGAAAGACGGCAGTGCTGATAACAGCAGAATAAAGAAGAAGTATGTGGTGCGCATCTGACAAAGATAACAGACCACGGAAAAGAAAGTGATTTTTGTTTTATGCGAAAAGGGGATATGTCTCCATCATGACAACCGCACGATCAGTATCAGCGCAATATCGTTCCTTCCTGGTTGATGCCTCCCACAAAACTCCTGGCAGGTAATTTGTGGTCATCGTATACCCGAAGCATCTCAGCGGCAATATCCGTTGCTTGTAATTTTTCCTGGCAAAGTGCAAAAATGGCCGGCCCTGCACCACTGATGCTGCAGCCAAGTGCCCCCATCCCCAGGGCTGTTTCTTTGATGATGTCGAAATGCGGAATCAAATGCTTGCGTTGTGGCTCGATGACAAGATCTTCCAGCGAACGCCTGACGAGTTCAAGATCGGTATTGTGCATGCCGATAACAAAGGAGCCAAGATTGGCGCCTTGTTTTACCATGGATTGAAGCGGTACATCAGGGCGAAGAATTTGCCTGGCAGAACGGGTAGAAATGGAAATATCAGGGAGTAATACAGCCATGAACAATCCGCGGGGTGTATAGATGCGATGATAATCATACGTGAGTATGTCCCTGATCAGGATCAGGCCACCAATCATCGCAGGTACTACATTATCACCATGTCTTGATCCGCTGGCCATCATCTCACCATCCAATGCAAAACGAATAAGGTCCCGTTTTTCTAAAGGTCGGTTGAGCAGTTCATTGACCAGCACCGCCGCCGCCGTTGCACTTGAAGCACTGCTTCCAAGACCGCTTCCTCCCGGAATGTGTTTGTGTATTCTTAATTCGAGCCCCCTGCCTTCTTCACCAAGATGTTTTAATAATGCGGTAGCGGTGATGCCCGCAATGTTCTGATCCGCGGCCAGTGGTATGTCTTTTTTCTTGCCGGTGATTTCAATGATATGCACCCCTGGGGCATCTACCCACTTACCTATCATTTCATCTGAAGGAATATCAATCGCCATGCCCAGTGTGTCAAAACCACACGCGAGATTAGAGACAGAAGCTGGAGCGATGACTTTGAGTCCGGAGGTCATTGGTTGTATTCAGTATTCAGTATTCAGTATTCAGTAATCGGTAATCAGTAATCAGTAATCAGTAATCGGTAATCAGTAATCGGTAATCGGTAATCAGTAATCAGTAATCAGTAATCGGTAATCGGTAATCGGTAATCGGTAATCAGTAATCGGTTAGCTAATAGCTAATAGCTAATAGCTGATAGCTGATAGCTGATAGCTGATCAATGGGCAAAAGTAGTGACTTCTGTTGTAGTAAATAATGTAGAGATGCAATTAAT
>DATHZY010000276.1:0-9173 GCA_035458325.1 Saprospiraceae bacterium
CTCAAGGAATATCTATTGGAGAGCGTATTATGGACTTTAATAATAATACGTATATGTGGCCGGTTAAGCAGCAAGGGGCCCCGGGGGATAATACATTTCGTATTAGTGAGCCAATTGGAATACCAACCTTTGGTTTTCTTCAATATAATTTTAGAAAAACACCTGTGCCTGGAAGTAATTATTATGTCCATAAGCTTCCTGATGTTAAGACTGGTTCGATGAGAGTCGGCTCTATCCGCACACCTATTGCTTCAATACCTAGAAATAGACTTGTTTTCCAGAATTTAAATATTACCGGAGATATGAGTCCTGACATCGATATGGGTACAGAGTTATTTTGTTATGGCTGTAGCCTAAGAGGATCCATTCAACTTGCTTCTGGGTTTGCTCGTAATTTTGTCAATTGCTTCCAGCATGGAGGTCAAACAATTCGAATAATTTCCGGATTAACCAGGTTCATGGCCGGTGCCTATGTGGCATTTACCGATTCACCACCTCCTTTTCCTGTTGGTGTACAATCATTCTTGCCAACGAACTGCTCCACCCAGTTTGATTTTGATGTTGTTTTTCAGGGCCATTCAATATCTGTTGTAGCGGGAAATACCTTGATTATTGGTACGGCAGGAATTTTTGATAGTGAGCCCGGGGGAAATGGCGGATCGAATCCAACCGGTAATGGTATTATGGTTAGTGGCGGAAGTGTTACATGCAGAAATCTTCAGGATAAAACTACACCCTCTACATCTGCGGAACCTCCAAAACCTATTCACCATTTATGGGGATCCGGACAAAAGGGTCATGGTGTGGGCGTTTCCTCAGGAGGTCGGTTTTATTATGTAAGTAATCCACCAACTATTACCGGACTAATTGGTAGCGGAAAAGATTACTCTCTTGGAGGATCTACCAATACAAACACGTGGAGTAATTTGGATGCAAATGGAAATGCAAAAAATCCAGACTATGACGCGTTGATTCTAAAAACCCAATAAACAACTAGCAGACCGAATATTTCCTTCGTGTGTTATTTTATAGAAAAAATTCAAGGAACAATAACGCAAGCGCCGCCACCGTCATCAATACCAAAGCCGCAAACCCTAAGAAATTAGAGACCCACCCATTCGTATATTTCCCCATGATCTTTTTATTGTTGGAGATATGCAGGATGATCGCAATCAAGACCGGCGCCGTCAGCCCATACAGGATGGCTGAATAAATCAAGGCCTGTATAGGAGAAATACCAATATATTGAAGGGAAAATCCCAGCACCAACGAAATGGCAATGATGACATAAAAGGCCCTGGCCTCATGGAATTTCTTATCCAGCCCCTTTTGCCAGCCAAAGGTCTCTGTGATAATATAAGAAAGGGAACCACTGAGTACAGGTATCGCCAAAAGTCCGGTGCCAATGATGCCCAAAGCAAAAAGCAAATAAGCGGAGTCGCCAGCTAAAGGTCTCAACGCCTGCGCGGCCTCTTCGACAGTATCTATCTGGTGGATCCCGCTGTTGAATAACACAGTGCCCGCGGTGAGGATGATAAAAAACATCACAAGGTTGGAAAACAACATACCGAAGTCAACATCCTTGCGCATTTCTTCTATCACCCTCCCATCTACAATAAGCTTTGCTTTACGGTGCTGCACTTCTTCCGCTTCCATTGTCGCCTGCCAGAAAAACAGATAGGGTGAGATGGTCGTGCCGAGGATGGCGACGAGGATGGCAACAAACTCCTTGTCAAAATGAATCGTTGGTATAAATGTTCCCTTGAGGATCGCCATCATATCCTGCTTGTATAAGAACGGTACGACAAAGTAGACGAGCAGGACCACACACAGGTACTTCAGGATTTTGGAGATGCGCTGATATGGAAGATAAATCATCAGGATCAGCAAGAATATCGTGAAGACTACACTGAAGAAGATCGGTGGTAATACAGGAAACAGCAGATTACCCACCGCGCCCATACCGGCGATGTCAGCACCTATATTCATCACGATCGCCGGAAAACTAAATAACAACATCAGGTAAAGCAATGGCCTGGCATAATGCTTCTTGATCGTGCCGGTCAGGCCTTGCGAAGTGACCAGTCCAATCCTGGCGCACATCTCCTGGATAGAGGCCATCAAGGGAAAGGTAATCAAGGCGGTCCACAACGTAGCAAGACCAAACGATGCTCCGGCCTGTGAATAGGTGGTAATGCCGGAAGGATCATCATCACTGGCGCCGGTCACCAGGCCCGGGCCCAGCACCTTCCAGAATCGTGAAAATCGGTTGTTGGCCCTTTTACCTTTTTTCATTTCCCAGGAAACACAATCGTTTGGGTATCAGAAAACCATGTTTCAAACTGATCTTTATAGGCCCCTTCGATTTTGTTGCGAATCAATTTAAAGGTCGGTGTCAACATCCCATTTTCAACGGTCCAGGCGTCTCCAATTACCACGATCTTCTCCAGTTGCTCATGTGCATCCAGGGATTCGTTGATGACGGCCAGATCTCTTTCGAGATTGGATTTTATAGTATCAACTGATTGTTGTTTGCCGTTTTCCGAACGGGTGACCAGGGCAATCGGCTGGGCGAGACCAGTACCTACCACGCAACAAAACTCCAGGTCAGCATTCGAACAGATTTTCATTTCAATCGGTGAAGGCACAACGTATTTTCCTTTGCTGGTCTTAAAGATATCCTTTGTCCGGCCGGTGATGGTCAGGTATCCCTCTGCATCAATATGCCCTTCATCTCCTGTATGCATAAAGCCATCAGATGTAAACATCTCCTGTGTCATCTCCGGCTCCTTATAGTATCCCACCATGGCTGCCCGGTTGCGGACGAGTACTTCATTATGCTCTCCGAGTTTGGTCTCACTATTCGGTAACGTGATACCGACCGTTCCGATTTTGATACGATCGGCAGGGTTGGCGTGTGAGTAGCCGAAGTTTTCTGTCATCGAATATCCTTCGATGATCGTGATCCCTATTTTCTTATACCATTGTATCAATTCAGCAGGTGTCGGAGTGGCCGCGGTGATGATGATGCGTGCATGGGTGAAGCCGAGGCCCTTTTTGATTTTCTTTTTGACCAGGCCTGAAACAACAGGAATCATCAGTAGCGTGTCAAGTTTTTTCTGAGGAACCTTTGCAAGAATGCCTTCCTGGAATTTTTTCCATATCCGGTGTACCCCCAGGAAAGCGGTGGGTTGTGCTTCCTGGATATTCTTCGAAAACGAGTCAATACTTTCTGCATAGTATACAGTACCTCCGGAATATAAACTGCCCAACTCGACCACAAGACGCTCCCCTACATGTGCCAGGGGTAGGTATGAAAAAAATCGCTCCCGGTCTGTCAGGTTGAAAAACGCGACACCTTCAGTAATGGCAAAGGCTGCTGCATCAAATGTGTGCATCACGCCCTTTGGCATACCTGTCGTGCCGGAAGTATAAATGATGGTCATCAGTTCATTTCCATTCCGCGGTATATTTTTGACAGGCAGTTGATCTTCTATTGCATCATACCATTGTATGTAGTTTTTATGCGGATAAAATGGAAAAGAAATACACTTCACATTGGCGGGTACGCCGGGTTCCATCGCACTCCAGTTGTCGAGCTTGCCCACAAATAATACAGGAGCTTCACTATGCTCCAGGACTTTCTGGATACTCGCAGCGGTGAGGTTGGGATACAGGGGGACAGAGATATGTCCGGCCATCATAATTGCCAGGTCGCAGATGATCCAGTGTGCACAGTTTTTCGAAATCAGTGCTATGTTACTGTGTGGGGGCAGGTCAAGTGACCTGAGATAAGCAGCCATTTTACGGGCCTCTTCACCTGTCTGCTTCCAGGTCCATGTATGGGCCTTTCCATGGATGGGCTGGTTCAGGTAGATCGTATCCGGTTTCGTCTTTTCCCAATGATAGAAGATGTCCAGTGGTAGTTTGTATTCCATAGAGGTGATTGATGCATGGCTAATATAAGCAGGTTAGGGCAAATGCCCAAGTTGGCGTGAATCGTGAGGTGTGAGTAGAATACGGTGAGTTGTGAATTGTGAGTTGTGAGTAAATAACGATTATGTATTTTGTACATCCATTATACAGTTGACTCACCACGCACAATTGACAACTCACATTACTAAATTATCTTCGCTTTCCAAAAACGAAGGCAAATGAGATTCCTTTACGTCCTATGGTCAGGCTATCTGCTATACTTAGTCTATTCGGTATACGCTTACTTCAAAGGAAAGCACCTCGTCAGCAGTATGGAGATCTATAATAACTTCTTCATCAAAAAGATTGCCCTGGTGCTGGTGGTCCTGGCGGTGAGTTATGCTTTAAAGCATTTTGGAAAAATCACCCTTGCGAAATGGGTAGCGGGTGTCCCCTTGATCGTTTTAGCAGTCCCCATGATAGGCGCCGCTATCGGCATGTTTATGTATTGGTTTTCGATGTATATTTCTCAAAAATGAAAGTCACAGGTTTTTACCTGCAGTTAAAAACTACAACAATTGACCCAGGCATGATGAAGATTTTTTTTGATCCGTAGCACGCGAGCTTAGATGCAATCTAAGCTCAACGGTGCTTTCTCATAGCGGCCTGCGGCCGCTTTGTATCATCAGAAATTGAATTGGCAGGCGCGAGTAAAAAAATAATTACCTTATCTTGTATTCCACCTTAGCATACCGTTTACCGTTTACCGTTTACTGATTACCGAACACTGATTACCGAACACTGATTACAACATGAAAATCCTCGCCATACTCCTCATGCTCCTGACCATCGTGATGATCGTTGGATTTGGTTTATTTTATTTAATGGGATTCGCGATGTCCTTTGATGCGCCGGGATCCACCACAGATCCAAAGGCATGGGGAATGCGCTTTATGCTCTTTGCTCCAATCATCATTTTCCTCGTCTGCCTGGTCCTGTCCTGGAAAGCCTTTGCCGGCGGCTATTATGGAAAATCTGTTTTACTAGGCATGGTGGCCCCGGTGGTGTGCATCGCACTCTATGCCTGGATGTCCATCACCTCGATGGCCTCCATGAAAGAATACAATGACCAGGTGGCGAAAGAGGAAGAAATGAAAGCCAAATATCCTGTGGAAAAATATGTACGTACGGCGGATGGGGTTTCTGACACGATTATTGTCTGGCCTAATGGAATCGTAGCTTATCGCCTGAACATCGGCATGGAGTTTCCATGGAATGGACCCTTGGGCCAACTAAGCGAAGACCGAAAGACCATCACGTATGACCGCAGGCCGGATACGAAGCTTGCGATAGAAGAGCTCTATCATTTTATGGATGCAGACGGACGGATTTTTACGAATGTGTATGCTGTGCAGTAGGGGCAAGGAGCAAGGGGCAAGGAGTATGAATTATATATACCGTTGAAAACGGCTACCTATGAGCTCACATTACCTGTGTTTTTTTTATCCGTAGCACGTGAGCTTAAGTTAACTTAAGCTCAACTGGTCTAATTTAAAAACACTTTTTAGTGTTTATAGTCAGCTAACAGTAGACTGTTAATTGCTGACTGAAAACTGCCAACTGAAGACTGCAGACTGCAGACTGTCCACTGCTAACTGCTAACTGCTAACTGCTAACTACTCAGCTTTCTTCTTTCCTTTCAGCTTATCCACTACCAGCGTCGTGCCTTTATACTTAGCTTTCTTGAAGGCATTGATTACCTGGTCCTGGTAGTTTTCGTCGACATCAAACACGGTGTGTGAAAACTGGATATCAATCTTGCCGATCTGCGCTTCCTGATCAGGGAGATATTGGTTGATGAGCGATAGCAAAGTTTTAGGATTAAACTTGTTGACTGTGCCGGCATTGATCACCAGGGAAGTAAACTTACCTTTTGGCCTGTCTTCTCCTCTCTTCGCCGGAGCTGGTTTGTCGCCATAACCTCTGTCATCACGTTTTGGTCTTTCATCCCTGTCACCTCTCGGGCTTCTTTCTGCTCTTGGTTTATCATCTCTTGAGCCGTATTCCTTCTTCTTCCAAGGTTCGCTTTCGCCTCTTGAGCCTCTTGGGCCTTTATCGTCCCTGCTACCATATTCTTTCTTCTTCCATGGCTCTCGCTCTCCTCCGCTTCTTGAGCCTCTGTCATCCCTTGAACTTCTTTCGCCTCTTCCGCTTCTTTCGCCCCTTGGACCACGATCATCTCCTCTATTCTTACTGTCGAGATTGATGTCTCTGGAATCCTTGTAATAGGAAAGAAACTGGTTAAACTCAATCGACATAAAACGCTTGATGAGTTCATCGCGATCGAGCCAGCTGAGCTTGCTAAAGATCACCGGTAAGTAATCCTTGATCTGGCTTTCATCCACTTCTACATTCTCTACTTTATCTACCAGGTGATAGAGTTGCTTTTCGCAGATTTCCTTGCCTGTTGGAACGAGTTTCTTTTCAAATGGCTTTCCGATGCGACGCTCAAGATCTCTCAGGCGATTGTGTTCACGCGAGTGGATGATCGTGATCGATACACCTTTTCGGTGTGCACGACCCGTACGACCGCTTCGGTGGATATATACATCCGGGTCATCCGGAAGATTGTAGTTGATGACGTGCGTCAGGTCATTGACATCGAGTCCGCGTGCGGCTACATCTGTAGCGATCAGGAGTTGCAGTGTTTTACTTCTGAAGCGGCTCATCGTGTATTCACGTTGCTGCTGGCTCAGGTCTCCGTGCAAGGCATCGGAGTTATATCCTTCAGCCGAGAGTTTCTCAGCGACTTCTTTTGTCTCTGCCCGTGTACGACAGAATACGATCGCATAGATATCCGGGTGTGAATCGAGGATACGCTTGATGGCTACATACCGATCCTTTGCCTGTACTTCATAATAATGGTGTGTGACATTATCGGCACCGGTCTGTACTTTCTCAGCAGCTATTTCCATCGGATTGGTCATGTAGGTCTTGACGATCCGCATGATCTCGTGAGGTAGCGTGGCTGAAAACAGGAGGGTTTGTTTCTCCGGTGGCGTCGTCGCGAGTATGGCATCCATGTCGTCTTTGAAACCCATCGACAACATTTCATCCGCTTCATCCAGGACCAGCCATTGGAGCTGTTCGAGTTTTAGCTTTTTACGGTTGACCAGGTCAAGAGCTCTTCCGGGTGTAGCGACGACGATCTGGGCTTTATTCTTGAGCGCGAAAACCTGGGTGTCCATGCTTGAACCGCCATAGACAGGAACCACCTTCACATTGGGGAGGTTCTTCGCGAAATTCTGCATCTCCCTGGTGATCTGGAGGCAGAGTTCCCGGGTAGGGCACAGGATCAAGGCCTGGACGTGGTCTGACTTGGGATCCAGGTTGTTGAGGATCGGAATCCCAAAAGCACCTGTCTTACCGGTGCCGGTCTGGGCTCTTCCGATTAAGTCTTGTTTTGAACCTATAATCTGGGGGATGGCTTTCGCCTGGATAGAGGTGGGTTGCTCAAATCCCATTTCGCTAAGCGCGCTGAGGACTTCCTTTTTGAGGCCCATTTCTTGAAACGTCATCATAAAATCTGCATAACAATGGCTAACGATTAGCCATATTGGGCGCAAAGGTACTCATAATAAGTTAAGCATTAAGAGTTTAGGCGATAGTTAACAGCTTTTGGGGTCAATGTGGAATTGTTTAGATGTGTAATGGTTTAGGGTTTATTGGTTTATCTGTTGATAGGTTGATAAGTTGACGGGTTGATGGGGGGGGTATGGGGTTATGGGCTTATGGGCTTATAGGCTTATAGGCTTATAAGCTTATCTGTTGGTGGGTTGATAGGTTTATCTGTTGATGGGTTGATTGGTTAATTGGTCTGGGAGGTGAGGACTGATCAACAATTCCTGCTGGTGGATATCATCCTTAAAAAATTGAGGCTTCATTCACTTCTTGAATAAACATTTAAACACATCAACATTTAAACACATCAACATTTAAACACATCAACATTTAAACACATCAACCCATCAACTCATCAACCCAATACAATAATCCTATCGCGGATCATCTTCCAGTGCGGCCTGTATTTTTTCATTGGCCAGCTTCATGTCCTCCGCATCACCTTGTAATGGGTTACTCTCTTCCTGATCCGAAATGAGCAGACTGATACTGATCGGAAAATGATCTGAACCAATATGCTTTTCCACCTGCATGGCAACCAGGTCAAAATGTTTACTCACAAAAAAATGATCGAGGGGCCAGCGGAAAAAAGGATACCGGGCATGAAAGGTGCTGTATAAGCCACGGCCTCTTCGCGGATCCAGCAAACCACTTATTTTGAGAAAGAGCTCGGTCGTATAACTCCAGGCTACATCATTCAAGTCGCCGATGACCAGGCACGGACCTGTTTCCGCTTTAGTCACTTTGGCCACCATCAGTATTTCGGCGTCGCGGTCAGTGCTATAGGTATTCTCCTGAGGTACCGGGGGAGAAGGATGAAGACCGAAGATTTTAATTGTGTGATGGTGGAATTTGACCTCCACCACGACTGATGGAATTTCCTTGTCGATCAGATAATTGACTTGTTGATGGATGATCGGCCATTTGCTGAAAAACAATAACCCATACGTATTCTCCAGCGGCAGCTCAATAGCATAGGGGTAATCTTCGCGCAACTCTCTCACGCCTTGCAGCCATTCATGGTTGATTTCCAACAAAAATATAATATCGGGATTTCTGCGCTGAACCAATTGCAGCACCTTATCATAATGCTGATTGTCCTGAAATACATTACTGACCAGTATATTGAAGGTGGGTCTACCGCCTGTTGAAGTGACTTTTCCAATCATCTTTTTACCCAGGGGCGAAAACGGAAGGATTAGCACCAAAAGATGAACAAGGCATCCAAGCAGGAGGGCAAACAAAAGATAGTCATACCACGCAACTCCCCTACATACATAGAACACCCAGCAAACGCACAGCACTACAACGAGGGAAAACTTTTGAATTCGCGGATAATCGAATATCCTGATCACCCAGAGGTCCTTTCGCCATAGCGGCAGCAACACAGCAATGACCAGGATGCCGGAAAAAATATAGAGGAGAATACGTAAAAGCAACATGTAAATGAATTGGTAATTGCTGTATGCATCCGTCAAGATACAGCAAATCAAAGTGGGCTGTTGATTTTAATTACCACTCCACTTCCGCTCTCGTCAAACACATGGTACGAAAAGCGCCTGGATGTATCTAGGGTG
>DATHZY010000277.1:0-10410 GCA_035458325.1 Saprospiraceae bacterium
CAATTTCTATGTCAGCCGGATTCCATGCTGACCAATCATATATATCCTCCTGCCAATGATGCCCTGATATGTGTAAGCGGATGTACCGCCGGGTATGGTCCAGGTCCTATTTTCAACACAGGTAGTTGTCCTGATTTTGTCAATCCTACGGCCTATTTCTTTGTCACCACAGATACAACTGCAGATCTGCTAACACTCAGCGTAACGTCGGATGAATTTAACCAACCCCAGATAGCCCTGCTCAGATCAGTTAACTGCTCTTCCTTCCAGCAGGTGGAGTGTGCTACTGGGTTAAATGGTTCTGCGCTGATGGCTTATATTGATGTGGATCCTTTGACAACTTATGTCATTGCCATAACAGATGTGGAAGGTAATATCGGTGAATTTGAATTGTGTGCCACATCGATTGATGTTGAATTCTGCAATGAGGATGACAGGATATTTGTAACCAGTACGTCCCTGGGTAGCCCGTTAAAAGGACCTTACAAACCTGGTGAGGAAGTACGAATCTGTTATGAACTGGAAGATTGGAACAAACTGGATTGCAACGGCTTCCAGGGATTGGTACCAACTTTTGGCCCTGGATGGGATACTACTTCATTTGACCTCTTTGGACAACCCATCGAAATGGATGAATTCCTGCCTACTGTCACTACCGGATTCTGGGAATGGTACAAAGTTGGAGATGTACGATACAATGTCTCAAATCCAATCAATGGTTTTGATGGAGGACAAGGTATGCCTGCAGGTTGGTATTTTACAAACACAGGAAATTCCCCACCTGCTACAGAACCTGATGAAACTACTGGAGACATTGAAGTCTGCACACCTACACCAGACAAATGGAAAGTCTGCTTTTATCTCAAAGTGGTCGATGAATGTGAATCAAACCTTGATTGCACCATCACTATGAGAACTTTTTCAGATGGAGAAGTTGGCAGGAATCCAAGCCTTGCCTGCGCTTATGACCAGGAAGAAGTTTTTATTGCCAACATGGTTTGTTGTGTTAATCCGGGCATCCAGAATATCCAGGATTTTTCGGCTTGCAGCAATGACACCATCTCCTTCCAACCTCAGACAAATCTATTTCCACCAGTGACCTATAGTTGGACGGCGGATCCGGATCCGTTTATCATTGGGGCTACTTCAGGAAATGACCTCAATAGTTTTTACCAGGTATTGATCAATGAAACGGCCGTTCCACTAAAAGTCAGGTATACGATCAGGGCCGAAGGGAATGGATGCGAGACGGATACCGAGGAATTTGAAATAACCGTTCTCCCCCTCCCAACCAGTCGTTTAACTGTTACCGGTCCAACCATTGTATGCAGTGGGTCCACTGTTACATTCAATTTCGAAAGCACCGGAACACCTCCCTTTGCGATCGGCCTTTTCAGGGACAATGAATTATTTGCCAATGTGCTCAGTGAAAGCAATTTTCTATCCATACCTATTGACCCTGTTTTTGGTGGGCGTTTCAGGATCGGAACACTCAGTGATGCTTTCTGCGATGGTCAGGGCACGGGCTTTGTCAATGTAACTGTAAAACCGAATAGCACAGTGATCATCGATACCACCATCTGCGAAGGTGAATCCTTTGTCGTCGGCACGGAAGTGTTTTCTGAAGCAGGAACTTATACGGTAACCCTTGAGGATGGCGCTTCAAACAATTGTGACAGTGTTGTCATACTTAGCTTGAGTGTTGCACCTACGATTACTGAAACGATTGATGAAATCATCTGCAACGGAGATACATTGTATGTTCTTGGCGAGCCGTATACTGAATCTACTGATGAAATAATAGAATATACAGGACCGGAGGGTTGCCCCAATTTTATTGACCTCCACCTGGTCGTTGAAGATACCTTTTCAATGGCCATCAATCAAACCATTTGCAATGGCGACACATTGGATTTTGAAGGGATCCTGGTGTACCAGGAAGGAACATATTCATTTGTAGAAGAGATACGTCCTGGCTGCTTTGAAGAAACCGTCTTACACCTTGATGTCCTGCCGGCCATCCTGATCAATGACCTGGCTATCATCGGCGATAATGGAACTAATTCAGGAGCTATCCTGGTGGAAATTGTTGGTGGCTCTCCCCCCTTTGAATTTTTATGGAATACAGGACAGACCACGGAAAGCCTCTTTAATATCGCACATGGAAAATATCACCTGACGGTGACTGACCGCTTAGGCTGTAACCAGATTTTCACCTTCGATGTGCCGATGATTTCAGGGACATCGGATATGTCCATGACGGAGAGTGCTATAAAGATCTGGCCTACGATGACTGCCGCAGGTGAAAGGATGCAACTGTATAATACAGGAACTACGACAACTACTGTTTCCGGCATTACATGGTGGTCTACACATGGCCAATCACTTGAAATTTCTGTTGATATGGAAATGAGTGCGGGATCTGATGCATCTATAACCGTACCGGAAGAACTTGCACCAGGTATATATTTTCTCAGATTATCATTGCCTTCTGGTGCCAGTGTTTGGACAAAAGTGTTGTTAGGCGAATAAGGTTGGGTTTCAAATGGAAAGGGATCCATATGATCATCACTGATATATGAATCCCTTAACCTCTTGTGCCTTTTTCATCTCAAGTTGGAGTGGCCAGTGTCCTGTTGAACAAAGGCGCATCAGGATGTCAAAGCACGATACCGGCTTTATTAACTTTCTAAGTCAACCGGTAACGGGGTTGTGGCCACTAGGCCATCCCCACTGTCCTGGTTATCTAACCTGTATATGGCTACTCATTTCTGCCTTGGCAGTATTTTCATCCATAAGGTATTGCAAACTGATTCGTTCAGTTTAAACAACGCAGTACTCGGATAACCGGACATATCTCTTTAATAACAAATGATCCATTGATCATGGTTATAAATGTAAAAAGATCATAAGCAAAATGCAAATTTTTCGAGGTCTAATTATCAACAAGGTTATCAACAGGCTGCCTTGATGATGTCAAGAAATCCGGCCGGATGAAGGGATGCACCACCCACAAGTCCTCCATCTACATCCGGAGCCGCAAAGAGGGTAGATGCATTATCTGCCTTGATACTACCACCATATAAGATCCTGATGCCATCACTGATATTGCTATTATACGCTTGCCGAATGGTCTCCCTGATAAACAGATGCATCTCCTGAGCCTGGTCGGGCGAAGCTGTCATGCCCGTACCAATCGCCCAGATCGGTTCATACGCAATAACCAACTTGCTGAATGCGTCTGATCCGAGATGAAATATGCACTCTTCAAGTTGCTGTCTGACAAATTGATTTTGCTGACCTGCCTGCCTAATGTCGATAGACTCCCCACAACAAAAAACAGGAGTCAAGCCGCCTTCAAGAATAGCATCCACCTTGGCCCTGACGATCTCATTTGTCTCATAAAACAATTGACGTCGCTCTGAATGCCCGGTGATGCAATATTTGATACCCAGGCTCTTTAACATACCTACAGACACCTCCCCGGTGTATGCACCGGCCGCTTCTGCATGACAATGCTGTGCTCCAGGCGATATAGGTGTTCCTTCCACCAGACTGACCAGCATTTGCAGATGGGTAAAAGGTGGTGCTATGACTATCTCACAATCCGGTGCATCAGGAAGTCCGTGTAATAGTTCATGAATGAGTTTGTCGCCCTCGGTAAGGGTAAGGTTCATTTTCCAGTTGGCAGCAACAATTTTTCTACGGGCCATTATTTTTTATGCTTTAGGTTCAAGGTTAAACTCGTAATGGCAAAGATAACCAGTCAAATCCCCTGTCCTATTAATAACCGGGTAGAATCGACTTAAAAAAGGAAGGCCTTTGCAGGAGTAAAAATCTACCGGGTTCAGGAGCAAAATTTTACTGGTTACAACAGCAAAATCCTCCTTCGGCTTTAAGCATTAGATCTTCATAGTATTCTCTTACCCTGTAATCTTTGGTTCAATGTTTGCTGCCAGATACCACAGGTAGACTCGCAATGATACATGGCTCATAATCGTTTTGTTTCTTTAGGGCCGGTGTATGGTGCAGTCGGAAGCGGATTATCTTTTATTGCTGATACCCAATTATTTGATTACGTGATGTTTGTAAAAATTACAGCACCCCTGTAGTAACCGTAGATTGATGGCTAAGGACAATATTTCAAAGGCAACCCGGTTTATCCACCGCGATTATAGCTGGCTTGATTTCAATTACAGGGTACTTCAGGAAGCCAAGGACCCGAATGTACCCCTCATGGAGAGAATCAAGTTCCTGGCTATCTATAGTAGCAACCTCGATGAATTCTTCAGGGTCAGGGTAGCCAATCACCGGAACCTCCTGCAGGTGGGGAAAAAAACAATTAAACAACTGGATTATGATCCTGAAACTGTCCTGCTAAGGATCCAGAAGATCGTCAGTGAGCAAGCAGTTGAATTTGGAGAAATATTCCAGCATCAGATTGTTCCTGCCCTCAAGCGACACGATATTCACCTCGTCCAGCGGGAAGAGTTGTCCCAGGAACAGGAAGCGTTTGTAGACACCTATTTTCAGGAGAATCTGCTACCGTTTGTGCAGCCGGTTTTATTGGTGAAAGACAAGATCAGGCCTTTTCTCAACAACAAGGCCTTGTATCTCGCTATCCTGATGAAGGACAAGGAAAATGCCTCGACACAGGAGCAATATGGTATTATCAAGATTCCTTCTGATCACCTACCCAGGTTTATAGAGCTACCCACCCGGAAACCAGGACATGAACTCATTATGCTCGATGAGATTGTTCGACATAGCGTGATGTGGTTGTTTCCAGGTTATCAGATAGTCAATACCTACTCCATCAAGCTGACGAGAGATGGTGAACTCTACATCGATGATGAGTATCAAGGAGATCTGGTCAAGAAGATTAAAAACAGCCTGCTCAAGAGAGATGTAGGACCTGCGTCCCGCCTGGTATTTGACAAGACCATACCATCCCAGTTCTTACATTACCTGATGAATGTGTTGGGGGTTGAAAAACTGGGATTATTCCCGGAAGGCAGATTCCATAATAACTTCGATTTTTTCAAGTTCCCATCGTTTGGCATGGATCATCTGAAGGATCAGCCCTTGCCACCAATGGACTATCAACCATTGGCAAATGCCGAATCGATTTTTGAACCCATACGGGCAAAAGACCATCTGATCCATGTGCCCTATCATAAATATGAACCCGTTATTAAGTTTTTCGAACATGCAGCAAAGGATCCGCATGTCACCCATATAAAGATTATCCAATATCGGGTTGCCCCCAATAGCAGGATCATGGAAGCCTTGATCAATGCCGTCAAATCAGGCAAGCAGGTATATGCTTTTATTGAAGTCAAGGCCCGGTTTGACGAAGAAGCGAATCTTCGCTGGGGTGAGCAGCTCGAGAAGGCAGGCATTGTGGTTCGATATAGCTTTCCCGGTTTAAAAGTACACAGCAAGCTCGCGCTTGTCAGGAGATTAGAGCCCGATGGCCCTCAACTCTACTCCTATCTAAGTACTGGAAACTTCCATGAGGTCACAGCAAGAATCTACAGCGACCAGGGCTTATTCACATCGGACAAACGAATCACGAGCGAAGTAGCGAGAATTTTCTCCTTCCTTGAAACCGTCAAACTTCCCAGTGAGGAATTCAAGCATCTGCTTGTAGGCCAGTTTAATTTAAGGAAGACATTAATCCAACTTGTAGACTTTGAAATCGCTGAAGCCCTCGCCGGCAGGGCGGCGTCTATCGTTCTCAAGATCAATAGCCTTCAAGATGAGGAGATGATCGAAAAACTCTATGTGGCTAGTCAGGCAGGCGTAAAAATCGAATTAAACATCAGGGGCATCTGTTCATTGATCGCCGGCAAGAAGAACCTGAGTGAAAACATCAAGGCCTTCAGTATTGTCGACCGGTTTCTTGAGCATAGCCGTATCTTCCTCTTTCATCATGGAGGCCAGGAGAAAATGTACTTATCCTCTGCAGACTGGATGGAACGCAATTTATCCTTCCGGATTGAAACAGCTTTTCCGATCTATGATCCTGTATTGATGGCTGAAATCAAGGATATACTTGCGATTCAGCGCAGTGACAATGTAAAAGCACGATCCCTCAACTATCAACATATCAATGAGTATTTGCTCAATGACTCTGATCTCGCGATCCGTTCACAACATGAAACGTATTTCTATCTCAAGCGCAAATACGAAGAACTCCATCTTCAAGAATAGCCGTTTCTTATCCATCCATTATACCACTGCTTTTAATAACACGGATGATTTACCATTAATTTTCAGGGTATACCATGTGGTATTGCATATGATTATACCTCCATATTTGCTTTTGTAATCAGATTTATTCCCATGCAACTGTTGACGAAGACCGGACCACAATTCATCCGGCGAAATATGAATATGCGATCCTTGTGGATTGAATATCCCAGGATTCAATCAGGCAATGATGTGCTTGCGGTGCTGTTCAATCGTGAACAGGCTGATAAAATGTTTAAGTTACCGGTGCTCATGGCCGATAGCAAAGGCATTGAAATAAAGCTCCCTTCCATTATGACAGGGATGTTCTATTTGAAAGTACAGGACGGTGATCAGTCGTTTTTAAGGCAGATTGCACTTCAGTAGGGGAAAACCCTGAAAATAAAAATTGGGTGTTTTCGTCCATGTATGAAACAAAATATTGAGTGACCTTTACATCGTTGATAGTTAATAAAGCAATTCAACAATAAAGGAAAATAAAAGCAGGGATTTAGTTTTGGTTTATTCCTGCCAGAAGATTATAAAGGGGTGAGACTTGCCGGGGTCGTCAAAGGGTGACACCGGCATTTTTTTTTGCCTATACCCCATTACAGAGCTAAGGATATTCTCTTGATGATAATCGCAGGCAATATTAGCCAGCCAGCTTTTCTGCAAGCTCTTCCCACTCAATCATAAGTCTTTCCATCTCAAGCTTCCTGGCTTCATAGCTATTGACTTCCTTCTGGAATCCAGGGGTTTGATAAAACTCAGGATCCGCTAGCACTACTTCCTTTTCCTTGATGTATTGTTCACAGGCACTGATCTCTTTTTCTACAATGCCAAACCGTCGCTGCAGATTTTTCTTCTCCTGGTCTGAGATGGTAGAAACCTGTATTGGCTTAGCTTCTGCAACGTTTGAAACTTTAGCTTCAGTAGCCGTTTTGGTTTTCAATGCTGCAGCCTGCGATAATGCATCAAGGTTTTCAATGCCCTTCTTGCTGAGCATTTCATCGATATCACCGATGTACTCTTTAATTTGTCCTCCTGCAAACTCAAGCGTACGGGAAGTCAGTCCTGTCAGAAAATCACGGTCGTGTGAAATGATGATCAGCGCCCCGGGATAATCCATCAAAGCATCCTTCAACCTCTGCTTGGCTTGGATATCAAGGTGGTGTGTTGGCTCATCCATGATCAGCAGGTTGGTTTGCGATAAGATCATACAAGCCAATGCCAACCTGGCCCGTTCGCCTCCCGATAAAACAGAAACCTTTTTACCCGAATCCTCACCACTAAACAAGAATGCTCCGAGAATGGCTCTCACCCTGGGTCTGACTTCCGGTGCCGCCAGCGCTTCTATCGTATGAAGTACTGTTTTGGTCCCATCAAATAATTCGGTCTGATCCTGGGCGTAATATCCCATTAATACCCTTTCATTTACTTCAAGCAAACCTTCAGTCGGAGGTGTTCTACCTCCGATCATCTTGGCAAGTGTTGATTTTCCTTGTCCATTCTGTCCTACAAAGGCAACCTTTTCGTTTCGTTCCAGGTCAAAATCAACATTCCTGAGTACTTCCTTTGGGCCATAACTCTTCGAAAGATGGGCTATATGGATCATCGAACGGGGCGCTCGATCCAGCACAGGAAACTTGATCTTCATGGCTGAATTATCCTCTTCCTCCAGTTCGATAATCTCGACCTTTTCAAGTTGTTTTTCCAGCGATTTGGCCATGCTCGCTTTCGATGCCTTGGCCCTGAAACGATCGATCAGTTTTTCGGTGCGCTCAATATTCTTTTGTTGATTCTGGTAAGATGCAAACTGAATCTCTTTGAGCTTTTGCCGCTCTTCCATGAAAGCGGAATAAGGTAGTGGCATATCATACAATCTGCCCAGCGAAATCTCAATGGTCCGGTTGGTCAGCTGATCCAGAAAACGCTTATCGTGCGATACCAGCAAGATGCCTGCCTCCGAGGACTTGAGATATTTTTCAAGCCAGATGATGGAGGGCATGTCCAGGTGATTCGTAGGCTCATCGAGCAAGAGATAATCGGGACGGCCTAGAAGCAGTTTTGCAAGCTCTACACGCATCTGCCATCCACCGGATAATTGTCCAACTGGCTTATCAAAGACTTCCTCATCAAAGCCAAGCCCCTTCAATACCTTCTGTATGTCTCCTTCGATCGTCCCGGCTCCGAGATGGTCCAGTTCTGCATAAAGCTCACTGATCCTTTGACTTAAATGCATGATGTGATCATCATCCGTGCTGTGGGTGAGGCCGTGGGTGGTGTGCTCTATCTCTTCATTGATTTCCTTGACTCTGTCAAAAGCGGCATAGGCTGCTTCCATCACCGTGAGGTTAGGGTCGATTGAAATTTCCTGTTTAAGGTAGGCCATACTTGCTGGCCTGTCAATCAGGCCCGAGTCTGCCTCGACCAGACCGGCAATAATCTTAAGTAAGGTAGATTTACCGGTACCGTTCCGGCCTATAAGCCCCACTTTCTCGCCCATACGGAGCGAAAAAGTGACGTTGTCAAGTAATGTTCTGTCCCCGAATTTGGTGTTGATGTCCTTCACTAATAGCATAGCGGGCGCAAAGGTAGGGAATGTAAGGGGGATCCCCATCAAACGTTCATAAACTGAATTGACAGTGCTGGTTTTCAGGCAGTTGTGACAGTGTGCCATACATACGCATGCTACACTGTCCTAACTTATTGATTGTTTGAGCGTTAGGAGGTGTTTTAACCCTTTTTCAAATTTGATTTTCTTAATTCAGATTTGGCTGCTCTGGCAACTGAGCCAGGACACTGTACACGTCCCCTTTATGGTGCATGACCTGGTTCCAAAGCCGGGATGGCTTTGACTTAAAGATATAATTGGCATGGGATTCGGCGGTAATCCATGAACTGGCATCCAATTCCTCAATGAGCTGTCCGGGAGACCATCCCGAATACCCGACAAAAAACCGGATGTTTTCACTCTTAATCAAGTCCTGGGCGATAAGGAATTTGAGTTTTTCAAATTCACCACCCCAGAAGACTCCTGGAGCGATCTCCGTACTACCGTCCAGAAGTAATCCAACATTGTGTATGTAGTGGATGGTATTAGTGGAAACAGGACCACCATAATAGGCCGGGGCTTCTATCTGTGGAAAATCCTCCACCAACTCAGTAATACTGACCGTCAGTGGTTTGTTGATGATAAAACCAACCGTGCCTTCCTCTTCAGCATGGTCCGTCACGAGAATGACTGCCCTGCGGAAATTGGTATCCTGCATAAAAGGTTCTGCTACCAGCAGACTCCCGGTATGTACATCATATTTCATCATTTATTCAAACGATGTAACCGTGGCTTCCTTGTCTATTTTTTTTACAAATCCTCCTAAAACCTTACTTCCAAATTCTACATATTCCGTGATACCATTCTCTTTCATCGTTTCAATGGTATTGGTCCATTGAACAGATGAAGTCAACTGGTGTAATAGTTTGTGTCTGATGGTATCCGGATTGACCGTTGGATCAGCATCTACATTCTGATATACCGGACAGATAGGTGTGTGGAAGGTAGTTCGGTCAATGGCTTCTGCAAACATATCCCTGGCCGGAGTCATCAAGGGAGAATGAAATGCCCCTCCTACTGCCAGTAATATTGCCCTTTTTGCACCGGCTTTCTTGCAGGATTCGGCAGCCAGCTCTACAGAGGCCGTCTCACCAGAAATCACCACTTGCCCGGGACAATTGTAGTTGGCTGCAACGACTATACCCGGTGTGTCCAGGCAAATTTGTTGTACAACTTTATCATCAAGTCCAAGAATCGCTGCCATGGTGCTGTCTGTAATCTCACAGGCAGCCTGCATAGCAGATGCCCTGGCCGCCACCAGCTTTAATCCTGATTCAAAATCAAGGGCTTTTGCAGCAACGAGAGCCGTCAATTCGCCAAGCGAATGTCCGGCAACTGCATCGGGTACACCAGCCTCTTTTGATTGGTATGTGGCATAACTATAGACAAAGACTGCGGGTTGGGTGACTTCCGTTCGCTTTAACTCTTGTTCAGCGCCATGAAACATCAGATCCTTCAGGCCATAACGCAGGATTTCGTCAGCCTGATCGAAGAGATACCTGATGGATGGGACTTGTTCATATAATGCAGATCCCATACCTGTGAGTTGAGATCCTTGTCCC
>DATHZY010000278.1:0-3069 GCA_035458325.1 Saprospiraceae bacterium
ATGACTTGACGTTTGTAGCGGGAGGCGCAATTTTATTTTCCTTTTGCTCCTTCAGCCTTCTTACTCTCTTACTCTCTCACTCTCTTACACCTCTCACTCTCTTACGTTCTCACGCTCTTCAGGTAGCGTCAGATGCTTATACTTATTGTACAAGAACGAGATAATCAAAAGCAAGACTCCCAGCGTGACGAAGACAATCGTCTTGGCAATGGTATTGAGATGCGATATGTCGTAGACCGCCAGCTTGATGAGTGTGACAGCAAACAAGGCTATCGCCATAATGCGCAGGTGTCCTTTTGCTTTCCAGATTCCTAGGACGATCAGCCATAAAGCATAAACACCCCAGATGATGCTCAACCCCAATCGTGTGGACTCAGAAAACTGGAGGACGGCCATCCAGGTCAACCATTCATTACTGATCACACATAAGATCGTAAAGTGGAAAAGTAAATCGAAGGCTATTCGAAGGTTTTTCCTGCGGGGTTCCAGATCATCCTCTTTAAGGATCCGGTACAGGGCGTATAACATCATACCTGCAAAGACAAATAAGGTGTAACGGATGCCAATATTGAAACTACTTCTCGGGTAGTGTTCCGAAAGATATTGTGTCAGGTAATTATCGCGCAGGGTGCTGAGTGCCCAAAGCCCTTCGGACAGGAATACGATAATAGTTATAAAACCAAAGATGAGTGTGGTCAAGGCTAGCTGTTTGCTTTTGATCCACTTGATATTGATGAATGCGAGCAATGTTAAAAAGAGAAAGGAGTAGTTCAGGTTCCATAAATACTTAAAGCTGACCAGATCTTCATTCCAGTAAGTGCTTTCATATTCATTTCCTTCCAGGGTTAGTGTTTTTGCAGAGTCGAGGTACAGCTGATGCCAGTACATGGTGATTTCCAGGCTGAAGGTGTAATACAGGGTGATCAATAAGATAGCGGGGATAACCACGCGCATCAATGGATTGAGAGAGTTTTGTCCAACAGGTGCAGATGTGTCCTCTGTCGATCTGTTGAGGTAAGTCATAAACGCAAATGCGCTGATAAAGACCAGGGAAGTCAGGAAGTTGATATTGAGTAATGGGGCCATCCTGGTCTCCGGTACACCGGGAACATATTGGTTATATACACTCATCCAATCACCGGCGATGCTGAAAAAGGCCAGCATCATGAGCGCGTAGGAAATCTTTTCGTAGATCGGATCATTTCTCTTTCTTCCGATCCAAAAGAGCAGGGCCGCTTCACCTGCCCAAAGTAAGGTAACCCAACTGCCATCCAACTGTACCGGAATGGCGATGGTAATGAAGATCAGCACCAGTCCGGCCACCATAGAAAACAGGTTGCGGTCTGCGGTTTTTTGCTGGTAGATGAATAGGGTGACTGCGAGATGAATGGCGGCGTTGCCCAGGGTAAACAGACCAAGCAGTTGTCCGCCTTCGGGATCATTGGCCAGTACGGAATACCCCAGTCCATAAAAGATAAAGGAATTGGTCAGGATGAGCAGTACATCACTGGACTTGAATTTTTCCTGATGGAGTAGTTTGTATGAAATAAAAATCAGGTAAAACGTAAGGAAGAACAGGAATGCAAAGATCCAGAATACCGTATAGTGCAGGTCGGTCTGATATTCTGTCAGATACCATAAGCCGAAGATATTCCAGGTCAGGATAAAAGATGCATAGTAGAGTGGTTTCCAGTATTTCTTTACGGAAATGATCAGGACACCGATATTGATGATCGCCATGTAGCTGTAGAGTATTGTGATGTTCCCAGCATTTTCACTCAACAGAAAAGGGACTGCGTAGGCACCTACCAAACCGATATGGGCGATGACCTGGCGGTTGTAGTTCAATGCGGCCACAATGGCCATGATTGTGAACAGGACCATCAAACTGAAGGCGGCCAGTTGGGGAAACAGGCTGTAAAAGCTATAAGCCGCATAGGTGATAAAGTACATGATGGCCATCGCGCCACTGACCAGTACAGCACTGAAATCAGTGTAGGTCTTCTTGAGCTTGAATCCAACGCCGAGCAGCGCCATGGCGATCACATACCCTAATACAATGCGCGCGAGTGGACTGATGAGATCATGATCAATCGAATACTTGGCCCCGATGGCGACTCCGATGATCGTGATGGCAATACCGATCTTGTTGATGAGATTGGAGCCGATAAATTGCTCCATTTCTGATTTTGATTTCCTCGGAGGCTGGGGACGAAAAGCCGGAATATCCGGTGGCCTTTGGATAGGTGGAGGAATATTGATTGCCGGAGGTCGGGGTGTCAACGCATCCTGTGATGTGTCTTCCTTTTTAATTGGCGGTGGAGCCTGATGTATGACCGTTGAGGATTCCGTCAGATCAGAATCTATCCGGAGTTCCTTAATCTCCTCCTTTAAAGCCTGGATTTCACTTAAGAAACTATCCTGTCGTTGTGCTAACAAGTCTATTTTGTCAAGCAGATGCTGAATAATTTCATCCCGTTGGGTCATAGGTAGCATTTTAGGAATCCTAAATTAAAATATTATCACCAGCTCACGGATCTGCCGCTGGCCTGGTGTCCTCACCACCAGCTCACGGATCTGCCACTGGCCCCTATCCTTACCACCAGCAGGGATGATCAAAGCCTGATCTTCTTTATCACTACCGCTTCAAGACTGTCCATGGGTTTGATCATCATTCTGCCATAATCAATACCCGACCGGAGCTGTGAATTGGCAATGTAGTAATACCATCCATCTTCGCCGATCTCACCTGTCGTAGAACTGTCAAGACCGCTGGTATCAATGATTTGGTAATTTAATATGGAATCTTGCTGTTCGTTTAAGTAGAATCGTGTCAGGTTGTTGCTTTGGTGGCCGAGAAGGCTATTGTTGTAAAACGTCAGACCATCAATAGGTCTTTGCTTGACAGGAGCGGAGTAGGGTAGCGATGTAATAGATTTCGTTTCCAGATTAATCTTAAAGAGTGATTCTGTACTGGAGACGATTAGATTCTTTTCGTCCCCGGTCAGGGTTATCCCATTTAAGAACGTGTAACCCGAGGGTTCGAATAGAACACGGATAGAATCAGTG
>DATHZY010000279.1:0-3344 GCA_035458325.1 Saprospiraceae bacterium
ACAATGTGAAATCCGGCATCAGTTATCGCTACCTCAATCTGGATGAAGACATTGCCTTTACAGATAACACCCTTAACCGAACTTATGCAGGTAACTATCGTCGTATGGAAAATATTCCGGGGGTCTTTGCCGAAAACACGATGCGCTTACTTGATGATAAATTAACTTGGATCGCTGGTGTCCGAGGCGATCAACACAATGACTTTGGCTTTATGTTCACCCCAAGGACGCTTCTTAAATACGACGTTGCGCCAAGGACTATTGTGCGTGCGAATATTGGAACTGGATGGAGAACCGTAAACCTGTTTAGTGAAAATATCGGATTGCTCGTGAGTTCAAGGGATATCCTATTTGAGGAAGCTTTAGAGCATGAAAAAGCCATCAACTACGGTATCAACCTGACGCAAAAATTTGAAACAAAGGATGTTAATCTTTCGGGCTACATAAGTGTGGACTATTACCATACCGGTTTCCAAAATCAGATTTTCCCTGATTATGATTCAGACCCGACGAAAGCCATTATAAAGAACTTTACCGGGACCAGCGTGAGCAATGGTTTCCAGGCCGAAGTTTATCTCAAGATGTGGGAGCGCGTGGAGGTGAAAACCGGATACACCTATTTAGATGTCTATCGGGAGGTCGCAGAAGAAAAGGAATCGCTTCCCTTCAATCCAAAACACAAAGTACTGACCACCTTCAGTTATGCACCCCTTAGTAACCGTTATCACTTTGATGTCAATATGCATTGGTATGGTGAGCAACGTCTCCCCGATACAAAATCGAATCCTGCTGAATTCCAGCGCCCGGATTTTTCAGAACCTTACACTGTAGTCAGTGCCCAGCTCACCTGGACCTTCGGCGCTTTTGAAGTATATGGAGGCTGCGAAAATATTTTTGACTTCCGCCAATTGCAGCCTATTATCAGCTGGCAGGATCCATTCAGTCCATACTTTGATACCTCCTCCGTCTGGGGACCCACACGCGGCAGGGAAATTTATCTTGGGGTAAGATACCGGCTGGGTGCATAGGGCAAGGGCGGGGGCAAAAAGGTGTACCGAATAACGAGCAAGGAATATCGAAGTCACAAGTTTGTCTTTCAATAAATCACCTCGCCTTGCAAAACTACACGTTGCACGCAAAATCAATCACCCTCTCTCCGTGTAAAAACTGTTTCCTATAGCACTAACTGAAAAAGAGAGAGGGTAAGGGGTGAGTTATAGAAAAAGTATGATCCCCTTCGATTTGCCCAACTTGTGTTGCATTGAAAATCATACCTCTCCTGGGATTAAGCAGAGTGTACGTATTCAAACACTCACAACTCACAACTCACCTAGATAAACCCTTAATTCCTGACCCATCTATTAAGGTTAAACCCTGAATCTGTGCATGATTTATATTTCATCACACTTTATCCACGTTAGTCCACTACACCATTATTAAATCAATACTGCAGTATGGCCGGGACCACTACATTTTAATTCATCTTAAACCGAATCATCATGTTAATCTCTCAGCATCTGAACAAATCAGCCTTGTTTGTCACCTTAGTGTTCACCGCTATACTTGGCGCTATGGGTTGCAGTAGCGATCAGCAAGTGGACAGCAAGCAAATAGCGATGGACCTCAACAAGCCCAAGAACGATCTCGCGAAAGAACAAGACGAACGATTCCTGGTCAGTATTGCAGAATTTGATTACGAACAGATCCTGCTTGGAAAACTAGCTTATCAACGTGCCACTTCCCCAAACGTAAAGGAACTTGCTAAAATGCTTGAGGAGGCTCATCGGACTTCCAAATCTGAACTGGGTTCTATGGGTATCCTCAAATCCATTGCGGTACCATCTGCACCTACCAAAGCTGCTCACGCGGTATATGACAAAGTCAATGCTGTGTCTGTTGAAGAATTTGATGCTGCCTATCTTACACAGGTCATTTCCAGACACAATGATGCCATCGGGTTATTTGAACAATGCATAGGAGCCAACCACGATCCGGATATCCGCAACTGGGCCATCACCAAACTGCCGGATCTGCGTATGCATCTGGCCAAGGCGATGGATCTGGACGCACAGTCCGGTCCGCTTTCAGAGCTGATCCGTTAAGCAGGAAGCAGGGGATTAAGATGTGAAGGCCGGTGATCACCGGCCTTCACAATTCAACCTCTCAAATACTCATTTCAACCAATTTCTGTGGCAACCGGTCAGGATGTCATTCTATACCCATGGAGCCTCCGGTATCTTTGCCACATGATACAATCAAATCCATATAACGGCAGGGTAGAAGGGCGCCTGGCCCAACAGGAGAAAGTAAACACGCGTGAAGAAAGGATATCCTTGCTTCACTTCATCATGGATCTGCCGCATGCGATCTTCCATGTAGACCAGGGTATCCTCTTCAACTTTGTGCAGCTGATCAAACGGCCTGCCGCCAGCATTCAGGATTATCTCGATGGTCATCTCCGTAAAAGATATTTCCATCCGGCCACATACCTCGTGATTGCATTGCTCTTCAACTACCTCGTCGTCAAAATCACAGACCTACATTTTTATGACGAGCAGGAGCTGCTGTCTATGACCCCACTGGCCGCACAGGCGATCATGGATTATGACAAGATGCAGTGGTGGTTCCTCGAACATACCTATATCTACATTTTCCTTGCCATTCCCGCCTCCAGTCTATTTCTCTATCTCATCTTTCGCTTGTCAGGCCTAAAGTTTAACGTAGCCGAAACAGCCGTGGTCGTTTTATTTACGATTGCTCAAGGCGTATACTTCCAAAGCCTGGTCTATCTAAGTCTCGGTTGGGTCAATGATGGTCCGTTTCTGAGATGTATGGAAGCAGGCAACATGTTCATGCTTATATCGTATGCGTCTTTTGTTTCCTATCAATTTCTTTCCACGATCCGTAATAAAGCCGGACATGTCCTGGTCTCGATCATTGCGGGTGCAGGCCTTGCAGTAGTTTGGATACTGTCAGCTTATATACCATATCTGCTGCTTCATTAATACGGATGCTTATTGATTATGGCTTATAAGCTTATGGGATTTTAGTAAGTCAAGGTAGTGTCTATTAATGCCAACAGTACACCCTTTCCAGGCAATTTTAAAGCTTCACTTTTCACTCTTCACTTTTCGTTTTTCACTTTAATATCCCGGGGTTTCGGAAGCGTAACGTTTCACAGAAACGAACGACTGCCGAACACAGGGATCGTCCGTACGGACGAGGGCATAATATACCCCATCCCGGGGTTTCGGAAGCGTAACGTTTCACAGAAACGAACGACTGCCGAACACAGGGATCGTCCGTATGGACGAGGGCAAAACATGAGGGGTTTAGAAGGTTAG
>DATHZY010000280.1:0-4146 GCA_035458325.1 Saprospiraceae bacterium
CTGACTTCTCGGCGGGTACCTGTTTGATTTTTCCCGCGCAAAAGGCTGGTGGACAGATCGACCTCTATGTCAATTCGGTGGTGCGTGAAGTACTCACTAATGATGAAGGCAAAGCCACCGGGGTCACCTACATCAGTAAAGACGACCGCAAGGAATATTCACTGAAAGGGAAGGTCGTCGTACTGGCTGCTTCTGCATGCAGCTCAGCCCGAATACTCCTCAATTCAAGAAGCAAACAACATCCCAATGGACTAGGCAACTCCAGCGGGATGGTTGGAAAATATCTGCATGACTCCACCGGCGCAAGTCGGGCAGCCTTTATTCCGGCGCTGATGAATCGTGATATCTATAATGAAGATGGGGTTGGTGGAATGCATATCTATACGCCATGGTGGCTAGACAACCGCAAACTTGATTTCCCGAGAGGATACCACCTGGAAATGTGGGGAGGGATGGGTATGCCATCCTATGGATTTGGATTTAATGTAAACGACCTCAATAAGCATATCGGTGAAAAGGTCGGAGGATACGGGGAGAAATTACGCACGGATGTCAAAAAATTCTATGGCTCTGTAGTTGGTATCTCCGGAAGAGGAGAATGTATCGCCCGTGAAGACAATTATTGTGAGCTCGATCCGGAAGTGGTCGATGAATTTGGAATTCCGGTCTTGCGATTTAATTATACCTGGACTGAGCACGAACGCCTACAGGCCAAACACATGCACAATACCTTTGAAGAAATACTGGATGCCATGGGTGGAAAGCTCCTGGGCGAAAAGCCGGGCAAAGAAGAGGACTTTGGCCTGTTGGCTCCGGGCCGTATCATCCATGAAGTCGGGACCACGCGTATGGGAAATGATCCCAATAAATCAGTGACCAATGCGTATGAACAACTCCATGATGCAAACAATGTTTTTGTCGTTGATGGCGGGCCCTTTGTCTCGCAAGCGGATAAGAATCCAACCTGGACCATCCTGGCCCTGGCCTGGAGAACCTCTGATTATATCATCGAACAACTCCGTAAAAGAAATATATAAACCACTAATTCAGCCATACAATGGACAGAAGAGATACTATCAAAACCATGCTGGTCGGCAGCATCGCGGGAGGCCTGATCCTGTCCGCATGCCAGCCGGATGCTGATGAAAATAAAACAAGCAGTGAAACTTCAGATGGCCTTTACGGCAGAACTGAAAAAGAAAAAGCCCATGACCTCAAGGTGATGGGGGAAACATTCTTTAATGAACATGAAGTGGCTACCATCGCTGTGCTATGTGACCTCATCCTGCCAGCGTCCGCCACAGCTGGTTCGGCAGTCGATGCCGGGGTACCTGAGTTTATATCCTTTATTGCCAGGGACATCCAATCCCACCAGCTTCCGCTTCGGGGTGGTATGATGTGGCTGGATCATGAGAGTACAAAACGATTTAACCAGGCCTTTATATTATGTACTGTCGATCAACAAAAGCAACTCCTTGATACCATTGCCTATCCCGAAGATGCTGCACCAGAATCAGCACAAGGCGTCAAGTTCTTTACCCTGATGCGCAATCTCGTGCTTACAGGATATTACACTTCCCGGATGGGAATCGAAGACCTCGGCTACCAGGGTAATACACCGAATACATGGGATGGCGTACCTGACGCAGTGCTGGCGAAACATGGGCTAGCCTATGAGCCGGAATGGCTGGCCAAATGTATTGATCAGGAAAAGAGAGCGGTGGTTGCGGAATGGGATGATCAGGCAAACCTGATTAACTAGGTAGAAAGTATTCCATTTATTAAAGTCGCTTCTAATTACTATCCAAAAGGGAATTATTATTAAAATAAGTTTACAATCAGCATGGATAATTCAGCATCATCCATCATCGTGTTATTAGAGGCGTCCCTAATTCTACCGAAATGTAATTGTAACCCGGTTCCGGCGCATGGTTTTGAATAAAAAAAGAGGTGTCCTCCTATTCCCGGCGATATTCATTCTGTGGAGAATATGAATGGAACCTGAAGCCCATCTTTATTTCCATGAAGTTTCAATAAAATTGGTGACTCCAAAATTTACATTGGTATTACACCTCATTGACCTAAAAGAAAAGGAAATCATTTCCTCCGGATCCGTCCATTTCACTATAGGCAGACCCATTTATTCCAGGTGAAAAAATTACTACTATTAGAACTTTCTAATACCCAAAGTGCCATGACAACATCACAATAGATATTTCGACTTTGGTATTGCAATAAAATATAATCAGAAATAACTCATTGATGTTGATTTACATATCATAATTAATTAATTTCTGCATATTGTTATTTTTTTAACCGAATAAGATTATATTTGAATACATGAGACACCATCCAGCCCTTTCGTCGGGTTGGTTGGTATTTAATTTGGGATATAAAGTTATTTTTCATCAACACCACAATGATGATAAGTCTTTATTATATTAAACACCACCCTTCCCGAAAATTTCTTTCTCGTCTGAGAGAGTCCATAACCGTTTATTGGTATATTCTTTATCCCCTGATCCTGCCCATTGATTTTATCAATCCGGCAACCAGGCGATTTCAGCCATCCTTTTATATTGCGCCAAACACCCAATCTGCATTTAATTATTTCACCCTGACGCGCATTTTCCCCCATGGCATAATCCCTCTTTCATTTCATTTTCGGAAAACCTTAAAATCTGCATTTCCGACCCCGGAGAAGACTCGAATCTTCTTCCACCTTTCTCCTCTCCTCACCTTTTTCACAATGCTTCACTTTGGACTCCCTTCAATGCCCACGGGCCTTGGGGGACTCCTGCCATGGTGTACGCTATTCCCTCATTCCAAATCTCAATAATTGACCAAGAAGGGTCTCGTCAGCCCATGATAAATTCTTTTTACCACTATCACCACTAACACCATAAGTTATGAAATCCACACTACACATGCTGTCTACGGACGGCCTGAAATTTTATTTGACGAATCTCCCTTTTGTACTGCTGCTCTCCAGCTTCTGCCTGAAATCCGGAAACCTCTATGCGCAGCAAACCAGCTTACCCTGCAATATCACCACGCCATGGACTCCCGACACATTTGATGTCGATGTCGAATTTAGTTCCACCGGCCTCTCGTGTTGGGATGACAATTTCCTGTGCATTATTCCCGGGGATCACACGCCGGATAACGTAATTGACAATGACCTGAACAATTTTGCCACCGGCCAAATTGTATTAGGTGGATCACTCACGCTGAGTGTTAAGGATCCTGTCCACGATTATGATGCAGGCAATTTTGCCGGATTTGTTATTTCCAGTGGCCTGCTGGATCTCACTGTCTTCAGCAGCATTACCTTGCGCACTTATCTCAACAATTTCCCACAGGAGACTTTTCAAGGTTTCGATCTTATTGGTTTAAACTCAACCCTCTTTGATGATCCGTTTCCTATCGGCTTTGTGACTTCTGCGGATTTTGATGAAGTCGAAATTACTTTTTCAGCAGGGATCGCCGTCGGACTTTATAATGTGCATTATGCCATTATGGAAGGATTCTGTGCCGGGCCAGCCCTCGAGTGTAACCAGGCGACTTTTATGAATTCACCAACCTACCCCATGACCATCGATTATGCTAACACAGGTTCCATTGGTCTCAACCTGGGAAATGTAGACAATCCTGAAAATGCCATCAGCTCCAGTACCTCCGACTATGCCAGCCTGAACAGTCTCGCGAGTGTACTCGACAGCCTCTCTATTGCAATCGAAGAGCAAGTCACCGATTATCCCGCCGGAACGTTTGTTGCCTTTGACATCGAAAATGTTTCTATCCTCAATGTGGCCTTATTGGAATATATGGTGATCACTACCTATCTCAATGGTGTCCAGCAAGAGCAGGTGACCGACGATGATTTATTCCTGGGTGGCAGCATTTTAAACAGTACCGGCAGGCAAACTATCGGATTTGTCACTGGAACCGCGGTAGATAAAATAAAATTCACCCTGGCACAGCCTGTTGGGGTGAGCCTGGGCACTACCCGGGTGTATGGCGCCATCTTCCAGGAGTTTTGTGCCGGGCCCGCGCTGGAATGCAATGTTGAAACGCAGATGAATTCACCACTCTTTCCCGTCACCATAGACTACTTCAACACCGGATCGTCAGGCATCGGAATCG
>DATHZY010000281.1:0-4122 GCA_035458325.1 Saprospiraceae bacterium
AGCAGGTTGAGATGGTAGATGGAGCCATCTGGATTGAGGATGAGTTCAGCTGCATTCATAATGAAAAGTGACGAGTGAAAAGTGAGCGGCTTAGATTGGGAAAAATAGTGACTTGTCATGACAATTAAAGAATCAATTTGAGGTGAGGCGGGGTTACCTTTGATGGATGAAGAAGCTTTATTACCTATCTACTTGTGATACATGCCGGACGATTATCAAAAGGCTCGGCGGGCTGGAGGATTTTAAGTGGCAGGATATTAAGACAGAACCGATGACTAAGTCCCAGTTAAAAGAGATGAAGGATATGGCCGGTTCGTATGAAGCATTGTTTAGTCGCAGGGCGATCAAGTACAAGGAGATGGGATTGAAGGATCAGGTGTTGCAGGAGAAAGACTATCAACGTCTCATAATGCAGGAATATACGTTTCTGAAAAGGCCGGTGATTATTTTCGACGATCAGATATTCGTAGGTAATGAAGCAAAGACTATTGCCGCGGCAGAGCGGGCGATTCAGGCAGTAAAATAGTTGACTGACTATGGATTACACCTCAGTATGATAGGGGTAGTCAGGATTTCATTGCTTTTGTGATCCGCCCGGTCTTTGATATAAATCCTGTATTGTATCGTATCCAAGGGGTATTGGGCATTTGGTATGCAAGGGTCTGAACCATCGGGATAAATACAGCATGTGGAGAACAAGACAATCCTAATCTCTCCTTCCACACCATTGCCGGCACCGTCCTCAGGAATGGTGGGAATTCCAAAGGTATTATCCAGGGTACCAGTGCGTTCGTCAATAAAAAAGATATTGTTTTCCGGATCAGCATCCGTTCGGCCGATATCGCCATCACCATCTTCAAAGCGGAAGCGTACAATGAGGGAATCCTGCTGAAAGACACCCTGGTCCATGGTGTCTTTGGAAAGGCTTAGAAATTCGATATAAGGCTCATCCGGATAGTTTGGCGCTTCAAGGCATTGCCAGCCCGCCATGGCTAGCAGGAGTAAAAGGCCTATTTTTGACCCTGATGACAGCACCGGAGATACAACGTGATTCATTAGTCCGCCGAATATACGATATAAACGAAAAGGACTTTGAAGGTGTTGCGATGGAGGTATGGAAATATCAATATGACAGCAACCCGCTCTATCGGTCGTATTGTGATTTATTGAAAGCCGGACCGGACCAGGTACAAGCTATAACAGATATTCCCTGCCTGCCGATCGTCATGTTTAGGGAACACGAGGTAAAAACAGGTAACTGGCATCCTGAAAAAATTTTTCGCAGCAGTGGCACGACCGGAAGCATTCAGAGTCGGCATTTGGTGCGGGAGCTGGACTGGTATCACAAGATCTGCAGGAATTGTTTCCAGGTTTCGTTTGATCAGCCAGAACAATATGCCTGGATCGGATTACTGCCTTCATATCTTGAGAGAACGGATGCTTCCCTTATACAAATGGTTCGCTATTTTATGGAGTGCAGCAAGCATCCGGAGAACAGTTTTTTTCCTCAAATCAGCCAGGAACTGATTGCGGCTTTAAGTACCCTCAGGCAATCTAATATGCCCACTATACTTATAGGGGTGAGTTTCGCATTGATTGATTTATTTGACCGCGCGGACGTACCGGTATGGGATAACCTCCTGGTGATAGAAACCGGTGGAATGAAAGGGAGAGGAAAAGAAATTACAAGAGATGAATTGTACTTGCAATTGCGACAGCATAATGGCGGCCTCAGGATTGCCAGCGAGTATGGTATGACCGAATTATTATCACAGGCTTATCGATGTGAAGGGCATTTTTATGGTGGTCCTACCATGCGCGTATTTATCAGGGATATAAGTGACCCATTGAGACTTATTGGTCAAGGACAGCGAGGGGTTATCAATGTCATTGACCTCGCGAATATTGATACGTGTTCTTTTATTGCAACGGATGATATTGGTATCGCATTTGCGGATGGAGGATTTGATGTGCTGGGTAGGCTCGACAATAGTGATTTAAGAGGGTGTAACCTGCTCTACGTGTAAGCGCGTAAGCGCGTAAGAGCGTAAGAGCGTGAGAGAGAACTAGTTCAATTAGAAGTAAATGGAAGGCTGCCAACTGAAGTTTGCTATTTCACCAAACCTTCGTACAACCAGTTGGCAAGGGCCTGTCGGTTTGTAGAAGGTAGTATACGCTTACGATCGGCTTCGTTCTTGATATTAGCCAATTCTACATACAGGGTAGTAGGGTAAGGTACTCTCAACATGTAAAGATTACGGGTGGAAACAGAACCCTGGTACTCATTTCCAGCGCGGTATTTTGCATATTTCTGTGCGAAGACTTCCTGTACATTATTGGCCAGTTTTTTTCCTGATTTGGAATGTTCGAAGTGATAGAAGAAAACATCCTGGCGATGGTTTTCGGAACGGGAATCTACGTGGATACAAACCAGGAATTGTTCCTTGATGCCAGCTTTTGCATAATACCCATAAAGGTCGTTGATCGCATCGGTGCGTTGCTTAAGCCGGGCGAGTTGATTGATCGGAATCGTTTGGGTACCCATTGTCTTTTCGTCATGATCACATACAAGGATGTCATCATTGCGGATGCCATCGTTTCCATCCTGAATGACGATGTGGACTTTAGCGCCGTTTTCCATGAGGTTTCTGGCCAGGCGGAGGGAGACATCGTAGGCGTATTCATCTTCGCAGATACTGCGGCTACCCATCTGTGCCATAGCCCCCGGATCCGGGCCCCCGTGACCGGCAGAGATATAATACACCTTGCCTTTTAATTTATCGCTTTTACGCACGATGTTGCCATATTCCGGACCAAAAATGGAGGCGGTCTCACTTATCGCGGAGGCCGTTGTTTTTTCTGGAGTTGTATTGTTTTCAGCAATAACGATGGGTTTCTCATTGCCTTGAGCACAATTGAGTTCATGATATGGCACCCACAGAATCTTGCTGGATTCATAATCGCTTTTACGGAGATTCCGGTTGAGGATGATCCGGTTATAATTTGCGATCCGCTTAGCGACGTCCATGTCGTTAATACCGATAGTGCTCCGTATGCTCTGACCATTGTATTGGTAGATCATGACCGGAAGTTTGTATTCCTTGCCTTCAAACAATGGATCTTTGCGTTTTAACTGGTTCAGTTCGAGAAACTTATCCATGTTACATTCATACTCATCCAGTTCGTACCGGTTGAGGAGTATGGTGATACCATCTCCGGCTTTGGCGGTGACACTATAGAAATAGGGTGCATTGCCCGGAGTGGCATAAACGGTTAGAAACCAGAGGGTAAAGACTGAGGTGAGCAGGCCTTGCATTTTATTTAAATCATTGATTATGACAAAGGTAATACATTATAGATATATTTAATATAGACGTATATTTTGAATTTAAGAATCAGGCATCCTGTGGAGGGCGAAAGGCCATTTTCTCCCGCCTTTTTCCCCGCAGAGGTTTATCCCCTCCCATATCTCCTCAACTTATACCTGTTATCTTTGCCATGCATGAATCGAATACTAAACCTGGTAGCCACTGAAGCGCGCATCGAACTCCGGGAACGTTCCGCCTTGTCAGGTATAGTATTATATGTGCTTTCATCCGCTTTTATTGTGTTTTCGATCTGGAAGCAGCTGCCGCCGAAAGAGTGGGGACTGACCTTCTGGGTTATTTTTCTCTTCTGCTCCCTGATGGCCGTTTTGAAAACTTTTGGAAGAGAGAGTGAAGGGCGTTACTTCTATTATTACACGCTCTACCATCCGCTGGAGCTATTTGCGGCCAAAGTGATCTATAACCTTCTCCTCCTGGTCTTTATTTTCCTGGTGCTTTGGTTTGTCTTATTTGTCATGGCAGGAAATCCAATCCTTCGCATCGGATGGTTTTTCGTCACCGGCTTTATGTCCGCCATCGGTCTGTCTTTCTTACTGACCCTGATCACTTCGATTGCCATCAAAACCCAACAAAATGCATCCTTGACGGCAGTCATGGCATTGCCCCTGATGATTCCCTTGCTGATCAATATCCTTCGATTGACGGCTTATGCATCCGGAACCACACCGGATGAAAACCCCTGGAATGAAGTGATGCTTTTGTCAAGCATTATATCCCTGGTCATTGGCATGTCTCT
>DATHZY010000282.1:0-4336 GCA_035458325.1 Saprospiraceae bacterium
TGTGCCTTCAGGATCTACCATATCCCTCAGTGCATATCGGTATATTCCCCTGGCCTGGCCAAGTAAGAGCAGCGTGTCGATGGATTGATAAGTTGATATGGTGCTCAGAGCACGTAGGAATTGCGCGTTCCCAATTTTCCCCATGGACTCCAGGATCATGCTATTGGCAGCTTCAAATAACCGCGCACTGTCTCTGCCATCGAAGGCTGCAGTCAATGGAGCTTCTGCTACGGGTGAACCCATCTGTCCTACAGCTACAGCTGCCATCATCCTCACCCGGCTTTCTGCGTCAAGCAACAATGGTAACAATGCCTTTAAGGCTGATGTGTCCTGAAAAGAGGCAAAGGCCCTTGCTGCGGCATAGCGTAATGAAGGATCTTCACTAGCCAGGAGTATCACAAGGCTATCCTTGTTTTGCGCATTCTGCAAATCAAAGACATGCCTGATTTTTGGTTGCGCCGGATTGACGTCAAAGGGGACCACAACTTTTTCTTCAACCGGCACACAAGCGGCCAGTAGCAGAAGGATGCCCATCGGAATAGAAAGGATTCCCCTATACCAGGTATGCACGAAGGATTGATATGGCAGTTTTTCGCTTTTATCCATGTTGACGATGAGCCTCAGACCCTGTAAAGATCACTATTCATTTTCGTTAAATTCCTCCTGGAAGGTTTCTTCCGGATTAAATTGTTCAAACATATTCTCCTTGCGGATAGCATTATATTTGGCGCAATCGGTTTCAATGTCCAATCCGCCCTCAGGGATAACAAATTTGGCTGAGGCATCATAGTCCACATCCGGTGAGCCTTCAAGCCGGTTGAGGAAGGCCTTGAAAAAAGGCTTCGCCATCACACTCCCTTGCCCGTCTGCCAGGGTATTAAACCGAATCCATTGGTCTTCGCCACCGACCCAGGTGCCAACGACAAGGGAAGGTGTAATACCAATAAACCAACCATCTACATAATCATTGGTCGTTCCGGTCTTACCACCCACCTGGCTTTTGTTTGCACCAAATCCAACAGCGGTGTATTTGAGCATGTCGACCATCACCGCATTTGCTTTTGGAGGTAGCGCCACTTGTTCTTCCCTCATAGCCCGGTAGATGACTCTTCCGTTTTCGTCTTCCACAGAGGAAACAAAGTAAGGTTTTACAAAAACACCATTGTTGGCAAATGTGCAATAAGCACCTGTCATCTCCATCACACTCAGATCCGCAGAGCCAAGACAAATGGATGGCTGATTAGGCACCCGGTATTCACCATCTGCCCTGCGGAGTGAACTGTCGATACCCATGTTATGCACCAGACCTCTGACGACATTTGCATTGCCCAGCTGTTGCATTAGAAATACAGAAATAGTATTCCTTGAATCTTTCAATCCCTCAAAAAGGGTATAGTTCCTGTAGGAAAACTTACCATCCGCATTTTGAGGGGTCCATGGCTCTTGCAAGCCAAAACTTCCGTCTCCCGGAGCAATGGTGTAGGGTTGATCCATAACAGGAAAACATGGTGATATTCCCTGCAGGGTAATAGCAGTGGCATATACAAATGGTTTGAAGGTAGAACCTACCTGCCTGCTACTCCCGATGTGGTCAAACTGAAAATATTTATTGTTGATACCACCCACCCAGGTCTTTATTTCTCCGGTTTTCGGATCGATCGCCAGGATACCGGTCTGCATAAACCGCCGGTGATATTTGATGGAATCAAGTGGCGTCATGGTGACCTTTTTTTCACCTGCCGGTCCGTAATCAAAGACCAGCATTTCAACCGCTGTATTCATTTCTTTCATGATATCCTTCTGGAACATTTTATAAGAAGATGCCAGCTCATCCCAATAATCACCCGCTATGATTGCCTTGTATTTTTTACCCTTATCAGCTGTGATGGATTTGCCGGACACCAGTCTTGAAATACGACCTGCTTTTTGGGATTCCTGGATCAGGTTTTCAATATCCCAGTCACTCAGGATGAGATCATGTTGCTCATTGACTTTTTCAAGCAATGCACTCAGGCGTTCTTCCCGCATCGCCTGATATCTGCCGGTTTGTCTCACCATGCTCTGCAAAGACTCCTTCCTGATTTTTTTCTGTGCCTCATCAGCATTGTACGTCCACTGGTCACGGTTTCCCCATACTGCATTGAAGCGTTGCTGCACCTTGGCCATATGTTTCCACATTTCTTCTTCCGCCATGATCTGCATGTCCAGGTCGATGGTGGTGTAGACTTTCAGGCCGTCTTTATAGATGTTGTATTTTTCACCGTTCGGTTTGCGATATTCTTCCTGTTCAAACAGGTCTTTTAGCCATTTGGCCAGTTCGGCCCTGAAGTAGGGTGCCGGTCCTGTCACATGGCTTTGTTTGTTGAATCGTGTGATATCCAGCGGCAGCACCTTGAGCGAATCATATTCTGCCCTTGAAATGAAACCCTCTTTGCGCATCTGGTTGAGTACGATCATGCGTCGGTGCATGACAGTATCCGGACGACGCACGGGATTGAACAACGCAGGATTTTTCAACATGCCGATCAGCGTTGCAGCTTCTTCAATCTGGAGGTCTTTCTGGTTTTTACCAAAGTAAATTTCAGAGGCAGCACTGATGCCATAAGCTCCGTAGATGAAGTTGAATTTATTGAGGTACATCGCCAGGATTTCCTGCTTGGTGTATTGCTTTTCAATTTTGACGGCGGTGATCCATTCTTTAAATTTAGTGATCATCAGTGTCCAGCCTTTCTTCAATTTTCCCATGCCGGTAAAGTCTGGCCGGTCAAAGAGAAGCTTGGCAAGTTGTTGGGTAATCGTACTTCCTCCCCCTTTATTTCGGTTGAAAGTAACCACACCCAGAAATACTCTCGATAGTGCCTGGACATCCACACCGGAATGCGCAAAGAACCTTACATCTTCTGTTGCTACCAACGCATCGATCAGGTGAGGGTTGAGATGGTCATAATCTACCGGGAGTCGGTTTTGGGTATAGTACCTTCCTATCTCGCGGCTTTTGACATCGATGATCTGTGTAGCCAATTCAAAATCAGGACTCTCCAGTTGCTTGAAATCAGGAAGCCCCTGGAAGGATAGGATGACAAAGAACAAAATGATAAAGCCAACGAGCGCGAATGCCCCGATCCAGAGTTTCTTACTGTATTTTTCAAAAGATGTTATGCCGCTCATATTGTAAAAAGATCAAACAAAACTATTTCTCAGGAGGCTAACGAAGCCAACTATCCTTTGCGTACCTGGTTAACCCAATCAAGGCTTTCCATCACGTGTTCTTCCTCCACTCTAATATCCCATTTGCATGTACCTATACTGTCAGGCAGGCTATACCCGACACGGCCTCCGGACTTTTTCTTGTCACCCAGGAGCCATGGCCGAAGTACATCGATGGTTGGCAAAGTTACTTCGCAAGGACTCAACAATCGCAGAATCAGGTCAATAATGCTTCTAAAATCTTCATTTCCAAGCATCCCCGTGAGATGGGCCAGTTTAGTTTCACCCAGCATGCCTAACGTAACTGCCTGACCGTGACTCAATGGCTGAGCTGAATGAAGAAAATGGCTTTCCAGGGCGTGGCCGATCGTATGTCCAAAATTCAGGGTTTTCCGTAGCCCTTTTTCAAAGGGATCAAGGTCTGAAATGTGGATTTTAACAGGGATGTTGAGTTCAAGCAGTGTATACCAGTCAATGGCATCCAACCTTTCTATCGAAGAGACTCTCTCCCATAAATCACGGCTACCAATAATAGCATGTTTGGTGATTTCGGCCAGGCCGTCCAGGATTTCCTGCCGGGGAAGTGTCTTGAGGAATATCGGGTCTGTCCATATAAACGCCGGAGCTTCAAAGCGACCAATATAATTTTTGTAACCTCCAAAGTTGATACCTGTTTTGCCCCCCATCGCTGCATCCGCCATGGCCAGCAGGGAAGTGGGGACATGCGCAAAACGAATGCCCCGTTGGTAGCAGGCGGCAGCAAAGCCGCCAAGGTCGCAGATCATACCTCCTCCGACATGGAGTAACAAGGAAGCCCGATCTGCACCCGATTGGACCAGGGCAGACCAGATAGTTTCGCAACTATCGAGCGTCTTGTGCTGATCACCGGATGCGATGACGATAGGTGGTATGTCTGACTCCGCCAGAGATTCAACGAATGGGACGCAATGCAGGACAGTATTGTCGTCGGCAAGTATGACGACCAGGGAGGGTTCTAAGGATTGAATGGCTTTTTGCAAACCATCCCCAATATTGCCCAGATAGATATCCCCTTGTCGTGATGTAAATACTTTCATGCCAGCGTTTCGATCGAGGTCAGTGTCCATGCACGGGCTTTGCCTGCAAACAG
>DATHZY010000283.1:0-29351 GCA_035458325.1 Saprospiraceae bacterium
CAAGAAGTTTTCTTACGGTTCATCCTGGGCTACCCATATTTCCATCTTTGCAGAGTATGCACAAGGTGGAAGGTATAGCTACACCTATTCAGGCGATATCAACAATGACGGTTCAGGCTTAAATGACCTGATGTATATTCCCACAGTGGGTGAGCTGAGCCAAATGGATTTTGTCGCTACACCTGATGCTACTGCCGAACAACAACGTGATGCCTTCAACAATTATATTGAACAGGATGCATACCTGAGTGAACACCGCGGCGAAATCGCTGAAAAATATGGAGCCGTTAGCCCCTGGTATTCACGTTGGGATATGCGCGTCATCCAGGAATTCGGCTTGAGCAATGGCAGCAATATCCAGTTGAGTATCGATATCCTCAATGTAGGAAACCTGATCAGTTCAGATTGGGGCGTCAGGGAGATTGCTACCACGACTGGACTTGCACAACCGATTGGTGTGTCTGTTTCGAATGGTGTTCCGTCCTACAGGTTTGATACTGCTCAGACGGCTTCTATCTTTAATGACTTTAGCCTCAATAGCAGATGGCAGGCCCAGGTGGGTTTGAGATACACTTTCTAACCGAGAGTAAGACTGTGAGAGAGTGAGAGAGTAAGAGGTGTTAATAGACACGATAATAAAAAGGGTAGAGACGCGATTTATCGAGTCTCTACCCTTTTTATTATCGTATCGATCTGGCACCGTGATGCAATATCTTAGCTAAATGAAAAATAAGTTATGTACGATATCATCGATTTAGCGCATTGGAAGCGAAAGGAGTTGTTTGACTTCTTTACCTCGTATGACAATCCCACATGGGATCTGATGTGTGATGTGCGGATTACAGCTTTTTACAAGGCTGTAAAAGCTAATGAATATCCTTTTTTCCTGGCTTTCCTGTATGTTGGATCCCTGGCATGTAATCGTATTGAAGAGTTACGTTGTCGTATTGATAGAGACGGAAATGTGCGACGGTATCAAGCGGTACATCCCGGTTCTACCATCCTGTATGATAATGGTACGTATGGTTTCGGATATTTTAATTTTCAGCATGATTTCAGTGATTTTATTACGGACGCAAAGGAAATATTTCAAAGACAAAAGGAAAGGAAAGGGGTCGACGCAAACGATGATGACCTGGCCAGGATTTATTTTTCACCGATACCATGGGTTTCTTTTTCAGGGTTTCGCCATCCTTTCAGGAAGGCTGGGAATACGTCAGTACCCATGATTGTGTTCGGTAAGCATTATGAACGCGATGGGGAAAGGTATCTTCCGGTAGGATTGACCCTTCACCATGGCCTGGCAGACGGATACCACGCGGGTCAGTTTTTCATCCTGCTCCAGGAGCTTTTGGATCAACCTGATCTGTATATCAATGGAGAGAAAGCTTAATCTTTGGAGCTTATTTTTTTAGCAGGAAGTCGATTGCCATTCGATAACCCTCCAATCCATAACCTGTATAGTGGGTAACACATACGGCTGTCAGGTAGCTATGCCAGCGGAAGGATTCCCTTTTATAGATGTCCGAGATATGTACTTCTACTACAGGATTTTCAATAGACGCGACAGCATCTCTCAAAGAGATGGAAGTATGCGATAAACCTCCGGCATTCAGGATGATGCCTGTATTTTTTTCAAAACCAAATTGGTGCAGTTGATCTATCAGCACACCTTCATGATTTGTCTGCATGTAAGACAATGGTATGCCCGGATACTTTGCGAGTAATGTTTCAAAGTACTCCTTAAATGATGTTGTGCCATATACCATTGGTTCTCTTTTCCCCAGGAGGTTGAGATTGGGTCCGTTGAGGATATGGATTTTGTCGATCATTCAGCTGAAAGTGAGTTGTGAGTTGTGAGTTGTGAGTAGAGAGGCGCACCTCACGTCTCACGTCTCACGCCTCCCGTAAGGAATCAGTTTGTTAATTCGCAATATCCGACAAGAACTTAATCCGGACCAACTGGATCTCTTCTACGGTGATGTCATCATCCTTGAGTGCCTGATAGGCATCATTGAAGGAGTCAGAAGAGGCATTCATAAAATATTCATAGATCTCTTCCTGGATGCTTTCATCTACGGTCTCCAGGCAGTATTGAATATCAATCTTGGTGCCGCTGCTGACGATGATATCGAGTTCTTCGAGGAGTTCATCCCAGCCAAGGTTGTTGGTCTTCTGAATATCTTCAAGTGGCATCTTGCGGTCGATCGATTGAATGATCTGGACTTTGGTCCTTGATTTATTGGCAACCTGTCGCACGACCATATCACTGGGTCGTTCGATTTCATTATCCTCTACGTATTTCTTGATGACCTCGACAAACGACTTTCCGTATTTCTGTGCCTTGCCCATGGATACCCCACTGATACTGGAGAGTTCTTCCATGTTGACCGGATAATGCGTAGCCATTTCATGTAACGAGACATCCTGGAAGACAGCCCATGTAGGTACACCTTTTTTCTTCGCTTCTTTCCTGCGCAAATCTTCAAGCTGGGCTACCAGCACTTCATCTAACGCAACCATTTTTGCAGGTACTTCGTCAGAGGCCATTTTCTCTTCTGAAAAATCACGGTTGAGAGGAATCTTGAAACTCTTTGGTTTCTTGATATAGGCTTTGCCCTGCGCGGTAACTTTTAAGACGCCGTAATTTTCAATTTCCTTTTCCAATAAACCAGCCAGTAAGGCCTGGCGTACGATAGAATACCAGAAGACCTCACCTTTTTCGACCCCTGCAGCATATCCTTCCAGTTTGCTGAATTCATACTCATTCATTTCCTTGCTGGATTTGCCCATCAGGAAGTCCACAATGACTTTGGTGGAATAGCCTTCCTTGAGCTTCAGGACAACTTCAAGGGCAGCCTTGACTTCATTCTTGACTTCGTGTTTTTCTTTCGGATATCTGCAATTATCACAGAAGCCTCCGCAATTGGAATCATCATATTCTTCTCCAAAATAGTGAAGTAAGAATTTACGACGGCATCCGCTGGTTTCGGCGTAGGCAACTACTTCTTCCAGGAGTTGGCCGCCCATTTCACGCTCGGCCACCGGCTTATCACGCAGGAATTTTTCAAGTTTATAGATATCCTTAGGCGCATAGAAGGAATAGCACGAACCTTCAAGTCCGTCACGACCTCCACGACCTGTTTCCTGATAATAATTTTCTATACTCTTTGGAATGTCATAGTGAATCACCACGCGCACATCCGGCTTGTCAATTCCCATCCCGAATGCGATGGTTGCGCAAATGACCTTTACCTCTTCACTCAGGAATGAATCCTGTACATGGGCCCTTGATTTGGCATCCATGCCAGCATGGTACGGAGCTGCTGAGATCCCGTTCAGGTTGAGCATTTCGGCCAGTTCTTCAGTAGTCTTCCTGGCCTGTACGTAGATGATAGCGGAAGGGCCTCCTTTCCCTTTCAGGATTTGAAGTATTTCCTTGATCGTCTGGTCCTTTCCGAGTTTGGGGCGCACCTCATAATACAAGTTAGGCCTGTTGAAACTGGATATAAACTTTCGCTCATTTTTCATTTCCAGACTCTTGACAATATCTGTCTGGACTTTAGGTGTCGCTGTGGCGGTCAGGGCAATGACAGGAATGTTATCGCCTATACGTTCGATCATTGAACGTATGTTGCGATACTCCGGACGGAAATCGTGTCCCCATTCGGATATACAATGCGCTTCATCCACGGCCACGAAGGACACATTCGTATTCCTGAAAAACTCAAGGTTTTCTTCCTTGGTCAATGTCTCCGGAGCAACATATAATAATTTGGTAGCACCGCTGGCGATGTCCTCTTTTACCTGGGCTATTTCCTTGCGGCCGAGAGATGAATTCAGGAAGTGGGCTATGACATCTCCTTCGCTATATCCGCGGATAGCATCCACTTGATTTTTCATCAGCGCGATCAATGGGGAAATAATAATGGCTGTGCCTTCCATCATCAACGCAGGTAACTGGTAACAAAGTGACTTGCCTCCACCTGTCGGCATGATCACCAGGCAGTCTCTGCCGTCTATCACCGTTTGTATAATAGCTTCCTGTTCATCCTTAAACTGATTGAAACCGAAATACTCGTGTAAGGACGCCTGGAGATCAACTACATGCTCGCTCATCGCTGCTTCTATTTTATCTAAATATACTAAAAAGTAAAGTCCCGGTAGCTATGAAGCCACGGAGCTAGAAATTAAATATCTGTCTTGAAAAGGTGTTAAAGTGGAGCGATATCAAAACATTTATGCTGATGATTCAGCGCAGATCTGGGGGAAGATTTGGCTACCATCATCGTTTCCAAATATACAATTTTTATTGGTACCAACGAATGTATCTTTTCAAGATAAAAAGAAGATTATTTGGCCTGGAGGATAGTTTATTTGCCGGACAGTTCCTTGATGACCTTTTCAAGTTCATATTCATCACCCGGTGTATAACCTTCATGTTGGTATAGAATATTGCCTTCCGCATCAACCACAAAGGTTTGAGGTATGGCCTGGAAATTGAGCGCTTGCTGTAACTCCTGTTTAGAATCTACCAGGATATCAAATTCCCAGCCTTTCTCTTCGATCAGGGGCTTAACCTGGGTCAGTGCGCGTGCGTTATCAATAGTGATAGCGACTAACCTGACATCATATGCCTCTGTCCATTCAGGGTATAATTCTCCTATGGCATCGAGTTCCCTTTTGCATGGGGCACACCAGGTGGCCCAGAAACTCAGGATCGTGTATTTGCTGTCTTTCGCGTATTCCTGGATTTTCACTGGTTTGCCCTGCAGATCTGTGATCGTGATATCCGGTAACTTTTTGGTCACCCCGGAAGGGGTAAAACTGAAGGAAATCGAGGCTAAAGCAAAGAAAATCAGTAATTTATTCACGTTATGATGGTTTGAATGTAATCGGAATCTTCAGGTAAGGTAAAGAAATGACCTCTTACCTTCACTCAAATATCTATTTTTGGAGCCAATTGATTCCCAGATTCCTTCCCTTTTAACGAATCATTAATCATACAGGTTTATGTCAGTGTACCGGATCCTCGCCCTTTTTATCTGTTCAACGCTTTCTTCCCTTGTTTATTCTCAGGAGCAATTGAGCGTATCTGGTAGCCTTGATAATAACACCTATTTCTACCTCTATGATGAAAAGATCGTCCCCCCGGGCATCCCGCAGTACGAGCGCCAGCAGATAGGTTTGGAGACCTGGTTGTCATTACGGGCCCAGATTGCCGGATTTGATTTTGGGATGCGCTATGACATATTTGAAAATTCCGCACTGCTCAATCCTACTGATTCATATACAGCGCAGGGAATCGGAAGGTGGTATGCCGGAAAGAAACTTGGAAAACTCTCCATCCTTGGAGGGTATATCTACGACCAAATAGGTAGTGGTATCATTTTCAGGGCGTATGAGGAAAGACCCTTACTCATAGATAATGCCCTGGTCGGTCTAAAGGTTGGTTACGAGATATCGCCGGATTGGACGATCAAGGGTATCGCCGGGCGCCAGAAGAACCTTTTTGACCTTTATGAGTCTGTGATTACTGGAATTAACATCGATGGATTTAAGTCTTTCGGCGAAGAAGGCAAGGTCACGATCGCCCCTGGTTTTGGAGCCATTCACAAAACGTTATCCGATGCACAAATGGATGCCCTGGCTGGAACACTGAGCCAATACACCCCCGAAGATTTTATCGACTCTGTACCCTACAATACCGTCTCCCTGTCTTTGTATAATACACTTTCGACTGGGCGCTTTTCCTGGTATATCGAAGGGGCATATAAAACAGAAGAAGTCATCAATGATATCTATGCAACGAGTACCTTATGGACAGGTGTAGAGTCCGTAGGTAAGTTTGTTCTTACAGATGGATATGTCTTTTATACCACCTTGTCCTATGTCGGCGATGGCCTGGGATTATCTGCACAATATAAGCGGACAAGCAATTTTGTTTCGAGGGCAGATCCGTTTGTTACAGGTAACCGGGGCTTAATAGATTTCCTCCCACCAATGGCCAGAGTCAACACCTATCGACTCACTTCGAGGTACGCACCCGCTACGCAGGAACTGGATGAGGAAGCCTTTCAGATTGATGCAAGGTATGCCGTCAATAAGAAGCTGAGTTTCCTGGTTAATTACGCACGTATCACCCGTCCGGAAGCGGAAGAAAACCGTAATATCTACGATGAAGTCTATGCCCAGTTTACGCTTAAGAAACCTAAGAAGTGGACAATGATCGGAGGTGTCCAGTACCTTCTTTATGATCAGGAACTTTATCAGGGCAAAGCGGGTGTACCTATAGTAGAAGCGATAACACCTTTTATAGATTACCTGTACAAGTTTGATCAGAAGAAATCTATACGCACGGAGATACAGTATATGTCAACCGAACAGGATTATGGAAGCTGGTTATATGCGCTTGCAGAATTTTCCATTTCACCACATTGGCTTTTCGAACTTTCCGATATGTATAATATCGCTCCGACCGTTAAAGAAGATGGTAAAGCAGGTGAAAAACTCCACTATCCAACAGCCGGGGTTGTCTATTCTGCCGGATCCACCCGATACTCCTTACGATATGTCAAGCAGGTGGAAGGTGTGGTCTGTTCCGGAGGAATTTGCAGATTGGAACCCGCCTTCAGCGGCGTTAAATTGAATATTAGTGCCAATTTTTAACTGACTTAATTTTTTGACCGTAATGGCAAACCATAACAAACCTTCAACAAGAGTACACCTTTATATTTCAGGCATTGTATTGATTTCCCTGATGTTCAGCGGATGCTATGAGGAACAAAGGGTTATCCAACCTTTTGTTCCGACAGGAAACCGCGTGGTGCTGATCGAAGAGTTTACCGGCAAGGGATGTACCAACTGCCCCAAAGGCAGCAGGGAACTGGAAAATCTATTAACCCAATTTCCGAATAATCTGGTTGCTGTATCCTTGCATGCAGGTTTTTTTGCTAACCCATCGTTCTTTCCCCTGGGTACGTATGATTTGCGTACTGAGGAAGGTGAGTTCTTAATAGAATATCTCTCGCAACCCCTCGGTTACCCTTCAGGCGTGGTCAACCGAACACCGGTCAACGGTGATATGCAGATCAGCTTGAATCAATGGGCTTCGGCCATTACCTCTGCAATCCAGGTTCCACCGGCAATAGACATCAGTATTGTGCGAACATATGATGTGCAGTCAAGGCAGTTAGTTGTTACCGTTTCAGGTATTGGCAAAGAAGCGTTGTCAGGAGAAATACGCCTTTCCATCATGTTGACGGAGAGCGGCATTATAGATGCCCAGGATGATTTCGAAGCGGGAGGTATCGTCGAGGATTACGAGCATAAACATGTTTTGAGGGACATGATGACCCCTGTTACCGGTGCCCCGGTGCTATCCGCTATTACCACTGGTCAAACCTTTAGCGAAACATTTACGAAAACGCTGGACGATAGTTGGGACGCTGACAAAATGGAAATCATCGCGTTCGTATCCCTCGTCAACGGGTCTGTTTTTCCTGTTCTGCAGGCTGCTTCCGTTCATCTGGCAGAATAACCAAAGGCCCTAAGGCTCAAATTAAACTTATCTTTGCCGCCCTGATTACCCCGGCATGGGGTGAGCATTATACATTCGAAAAGAGAAGTAAAAATGACGGTTTCCCTACTGTGGCTCAATGATTATCTCAAGCTTAACCTGACCCCGGAACAGATCAGTGATGCCCTGACCTCGCTCGGCCTGGAGGTCGAAAAAATGGAAACGTGGGAATCGGTTAAAGGAGGCTTGAAGGGTGTCGTAGCCGGTAAAGTCCTGACTTGTGTCAAACATCCGGATGCCGATAGATTATCGGTCACTACTGTTGATGTTGGAGCATCTGTTCCATCCACTATAGTTTGTGGTGCCAGCAACATTGCCGCAGGCCAGACCGTCTGGGTCGCCCTGCCTGATACAGAATTGTATGATGCCACCGGTAAACCCTGGACCATCAAGGTTTCAAAGATCAGAGGCCTGGTGAGTGAAGGTATGATTTGCGCAGAAGATGAATTGGGGCTTGGCAGCAGTCATGATGGAATCATGATACTACCGGAGAATATTTCAGCGGGCACACTAGCCAGTGAATACTATCAAATTACAGCTGATATACTTTTTGAAATTGGATTAACTCCAAATCGGTCAGATGCAACCTCCGTCATTGGAGTTGCCGCTGATCTGGCTGCATTCCTGAGCGTCCAGGAAGACGTTTACCACCCGATAACCTGGCCGGAAATTCCTGAGATCATAAAGCCGGTTTCACCAATTCCTTTTAAAGTCAATGTGCGGAATACCCAGGCATGCCCGAGGTACACCGGTGTTTTGATTTCCGGGATAACGATTGGTCCTTCACCTGACTGGATGAAAAGGCGTCTTCAGGCTATCGGTGTCAAGTCAATCAATAACGTAGTGGACATCACCAATTTTGTCCTGCATGAAATAGGCCAGCCCCTGCATGCCTTTGATGCGGATAAGATAGAAGGACACGAGATTATCGTCGAAACCAAACCTGCAGGAACGCCCTTCCTGGCGTTGGATAGCCAGTCCTATACGCTTCATGCGGAAGATCTGATGATCTGCGATGGGGATGGATATCCCATGTGTATAGGCGGTGTGTATGGTGGACTGAATTCTGGCGTATCAGAAAACACAAAGACTATTTTTCTCGAAGCTGCCCATTTTAATGCTGGATCTGTAAGGCGGACAAGTATGCGTCACAATCTGAGGACTGAAGCAGCCAGGCGTTTTGAAAAGGGATCCGATCCTAATATCACCCTCAGGGCACTTGCCAGAGCGATTGACCTGATCAGTACCCATGCAGGAGGCACTGTGGCTTCTGATGTGTTTGATATTTATCCTCAGCCTGTGCTTCCGACTCGAGTGAATCTTTCCTTAAAAACCTTGAGTGAGAAAACCGGTGTGGCGTTCACTTCATCACAGGTAGAAAAGGTGTTGGAGGCACTTAATATGCCGTATGAAAGTAAAGACGGTACCGCATGGTCTGTATCCGTTCCTACCAACAAGGCCGATGTGTTGAGAGAAATAGATGTCATCGAAGAAATACTTCGTGTGTTTGGATTTTCCAATGTGCCCTTACCATCGCGGATGCATACCTCCATTGCCATCGAGCCCAGGTACAACGCACACAAACTCAGAAGACTTATCGGAAACTTCCTGGCTTCAAAGGGATTTCTGGAAACCATGAATATGTCTTTGACCCAACCGGCCTACTACAAGGGAGTTGATTGGACAGACAGCCGTCATTGGGTGACCATACACAATACTTCTAATGAGTCACTCAACCTGCTCAGGCCGGAGATGATTATCCCTACTTTAGAAACGGTCAAGAGGAATGTTAACCGGAAGCAAGAGGACCTTCGTCTTTTTGAATTTGGGAAGTCTTACAGGCAGGAAAATGAATTGCCACAGGAATCGGAGCATCTGGTCATCACCATGACCGGACAGCAGGAGCCATCAAGCTGGCAGACCGGTGGGGGAAGAAGGGTGGACTTTTTTAGCCTGAAAGCTGTTGTGCATGCTCTCCTTATTCGGCTCGGGATAAAAAACTGGAAGGTTGAAAGTTTTACGGAAAGCAGAGGCATGGAGTTTGGATTGCACTATAGTGCTGGAAATCTTGGTTTCCTGAGGTTCGGCAAGATTTCAGGACAACTCAGTAGCAGGTTTGATGTCCGGCAAGAGTTATATGCGGCGGATTTTTTATTGGAACCATTGATTGCCCTGGCCAGCCGCTCTTCAACAATCTATGAGGAGCTCAACCGTTTTCCTGCGGTGATCAGGGATCTGGCGATTGTCATCGATGAAAGCACCAAGTATAGTGAGATTCAGCAGGTTGCAGTCGAAGCAGCAGGTGATTCCCTGACGCAGATTGAGGTGTTTGATATCTACAAGAATGCGGACCAGCTGGGTGAGGGGAAGATGAGTGTAGCGCTGAGGTTTACCATTGAAAATAAAGAGGCCACCCTCTCCGACAAGGAGATTGACCTGTGGTTTAATAAAGTGCAGAAAGCACTGATAGCCGGGGTAAAGGCTGAAATCCGGAGGTAATATCAAAATCGAAACCAATTGTAGGGGTTCAATATTTTGAACCCCTACAATTGGTTTCGAGTTGGTCGGGTTCCTTAGATTCCTTTAGCCCCTTTAGCCCCTTTGGCCTCTTAAGCCTCTTCCGCCTTTCTGCTGTTTAACCTTAAAAATCAAGTTGGTACACATAGATTTTAAACTATATCTATCTTTTTCCTACTTTCGCGTTATATTTAACGTACGATGTATCATCCCAACGAGTTAATACAGGATATACAGGAAAGACTGGACCGGATGGTGCAGGACTATCGTGCTGCTATTGAGAAGAACAAAAAACTTGAAACTGAAAATAAATCATTGGCCCTTAGCCTGGAAGAGGCAATAAAACAACAGGAAACGCTTAGTAAAAGACTGGAGACTATAAACCAGGAATCATTGAGAGATACAAAAGGATTAGATCAATGGAAGACGGAGACCCGAAAAGAAATCAGGGGGATCATGAAAGAAGTTGAAAAATGTATTCCACAGGTTGAATCCTTATTGGAGAATAAATAACCTATGAATCGGATAGAAGCAAACATCGCCGGTACTAAAATCCCTCTCAAGGTTTCTGAAGAAGAGGAAGTGTATGTGACAAAAGCAATTGAAGAAATCAATGCCCGCATTAAACAGTATCAATCAGAATTTACCCAAAAGGATCTTCAGGATTGCATATTGATGGCCCTGCTCACCTACGCTGTCGATTATCATAAAGTCCAGTCCAGGATGGTAGACGAAACCTCCTGGAATACATTGATTGATATCCGGAACCAATTACAGGTGCTGGAAGCTCACTCGCTGGATTAGTCTTTACGCGCATTTCCCGATACCCACTTCTGCGCTGAGGCCGGCAAACCATATTGTTGACCTTAAATTTTATTGTAAATGAACGTATTTATATTAGCCGGAGGACTAGGTGTTCTGGGGTTGATCATAGGATACCTCGTGGCCACGCTAGTGATCAAGGGGGGCAAGAAGCGTCTTCTTGAAGAAAGTAACCAGAAAGCAGACCTCGCTGTCCAGGAAGCCAGGCTCACCGCCAAGCGAATCGTGGATGAAGCTGAAATGAAGGCCGAGAAGGTGCTCTCTCAGGCAGATGCCAAGCACGAAAGCATCAAGAACCGCAAAATCCAGGAGGCCAAAGAAAAGTACAACAGCCTCAAAGCACAGTTTGAAACTGAAAAAGCGCAACATAAGGTTGAATTGAAAGAGCGTGAGGTGGATGTTGTCAACAAGGAAAATGACCTTAAAATCAAGCAGGAAGCTATCAATGCTAAAGCGGAAAGTCTTGAAGTGAGGGAATCAGAGATCAAGGCTATCAAGGAAAACCTCGAAAAACAGATGAAGGTGGTGACCAAGCGAAAAGAAGAGCTTGATTTGTCTACTGAAAAAATCATCAAGGAGTTAGAGACCATTGCCAAGCTCACCGAAGCGCAGGCTAAAGATCAGCTCATCGAAGCTATCCGTAATAAAGCTGAAGCAGAAGCGATGGCTGTGGAGAAGGAAGCCGTAGCGAATGCCAAAGCAAATGCTGCCCGGGAAGCCAAGAAGATTGTCATCCAGACAATCCAGCGTATGTGTGCTGAGTATACGATTGAAAACACCGTCTCTGTATTCAACCTTGAATCCGATGACATCAAGGGTCAGATTATCGGTCGTGAAGGACGTAATATCCGTGCGCTGGAGGCTGCCACCGGTGCTGAAATCGTAGTGGATGATACTCCGGAAGCTATCGTGATCTCCAGTTTCGACCCGATCCGCCGTGAAATATGCCGTATCGCGCTCAAGCGCTTAGTGGCTGATGGCAGAATTCACCCTGCCCGTATTGAAGAGGTCGTAGCAAAGGTCAAGAAGCAAATGGATGAGCAAATCGTGGAAATCGGTGAGCGCGCTGTGATCGACCTGGACATCCACGGACTCAATCCGTACCTCGTCAAGATGGTTGGACGTATGCGTTTCAGGTCATCTTATGGCCAGAACCTGCTCAAGCATAGTCTTGAGACAGCCCAGTTATGCGCCGTGATGGCAGCTGAGCTTGGCCTCAATCCAAAACAAGTTAAACTAGCCAAACGTGCCGGTCTCCTCCATGATATCGGTAAGGTTTCAGAAGAAGAATCAGAACTCTCCCACGCTATCCTCGGTATGCAGATATGCGAGAAACACGGTGAAATACCATTTGTGTGTAATGCGGTCGGAGCCCACCACGATGAAATCGAGATGGATAATATCATCTCACCTATCGTCCAGGCTTGTGATGCAATCAGTGGCGCACGTCCTGGTGCACGCCGCGAAATCCTCGAAAGTTATCTCAAGCGTATCGGCGATCTCGAAGACCTCGCGATGGGATTTGAAGGCGTTCAAAAAGCGTACGCACTGCAGGCTGGTAGAGAACTCCGCGTGATCGTGGAGAGCGATAAGGTCACAGATGAGTTTGTGGATGATCTCTCTTTCATGATCTCACAGAAGATCCAGAATGAAATGCAATATCCAGGCCAGGTGAAAGTGACAGTAATTCGTGAGAAACGGGCTATCGCTTACGCACGGTAATTTAATGTTTTCCTGAAGCTTTACAGAGCGAGGGTATAATAGATAAAAGCCATTATCAGATTCGATTATCGGACCTGGTAATGGCTTTTGTTTTTATGGTCAATATACTTGCTGCTATAATATTGCATTGCCCCGTTTCCTTCCTGATAAAACCCCTGATACCCACGAAGAGAAACAAGGGCAAGCAATACATGCATAAACCCCAATTTGCCAAAGCATTTTGAATACACACCATATCTCCAGCAGATATTATCTGACCAGGGTGACATCACCTCTGAATGAACCTTCGGTACCATCTCTATACCTGACTCTTGCCCAATATGCAAATACAGCAGGATTCATGACCGTGTTTTTGAAACTGCCGTCCCACCCATCATTTTCTTCATTGGGTGGAAATTCAGTGTTGACAAACACCTGGTTTCCCCAGCGGTCAAAAATCTGGAGTTCATCGATCATCTCTACATCCTTGTTACCATAGACTGTGAATATGTCGTTGATTCCGTCTGCATCAGGGGTGAAGACATTTGGGATATAGACATTCGGATCGGATTTCTCATCAAGTTGAAGGCTCGCTTGTGCCATACAACCATTCGTATCAATAGCAATAACTTTTATTTCCGTTTGCGCCGCCGGCTTTGTAATGGTCTGCTCAAGACAAAAATCCTGGTTGCACTCAAACAATTCGTCAGGCAACCACAGGATCGTATCTAATGCCGTCAGTGGCACATTGACCTGTGCGCGTAGGGTGACAAACGCATCACCGGATTGAATGACATCGGCTTGCAGTTCTATTTCTAATTTTTCGCTTCCGGGTACATTGAATTCCGATGTCCACACGCATCCGTTTTGTCCAGTGACGGTAACACTATACTGACCAGGCAGGATATCGTTTATATCTTCTGTGGTGGACCCATCTGACCAGCTAAAACTATTTCCGGATGGAGGTATGACCTCCAGATCGATACTTCCATTTGCTTCGCCACATAGTACAGGAGAAATGGTTTCGACTACCAGCAAATTGGCTGCTTGTTCGTATACTAAGTACATACCGGATGAAGAACAATTCGATATATCGGTTACGGTAACAGCATAGGTGCCTGCCGGAATATTCACCAGGTCTTCGGAGGTAGCTCCGTTAGACCACAGGAACGTGTAAGTTCCGGAAGGGGCAATGGTTAAATTGATTGCCCCATTCGATTGAGTACATGAGGTGTTCGCTGATGGAATTGCAGATAACGAGAAGTTTGAATTTGTATTAGACACCACAAGTGATGTAGCTGCACTGCAACCATTTATATCTGTAACGGTCACAGCATACGTACCAGGAAATAGTGTGGTCAGATCTTCAGTAGTTGCTCCATTTGACCACGTAAACAAATAGGTTCCAACCGGCAGAATACTAAGTTCAATCTGTCCGTTGTTATTGCCGCAATTCGATGGGGTAATGGTAGATTCGATAACAGGGCTGATTGTTAGATCCTCAATTGTAAAGGATGCGGTTGATGAGCATCCATTTATCTCCGAGACCGTAACAGTATAGTTACCTGGATCAAGGTTTGATATATCCTGTGTGGTGTTTCCTGTTGACCATAGATAGGAATATGCACCGTTGGGAATGACGGAAAGATCAATGTTTCCATTAGCTCCATTACAATTTGTATTTGCGGTGGTGGTTCCCAGGATGGTGATCGCTAAACCCTGATCATTCACATCAAAGCTGTCAACTTTGGCACAACCACCAATGCCAGTAACGGTTACCACATACAAGCCGGAAGGAAGATTGTTAATGTCTTCAGTCGTTGCACCATTTGACCAGATAAAGACATTTCCCGCTGAAGGATTTATATTCAGTTCAATGGCGCCATTATTCATCCCGCAAGAGGAAGGTGTAATCAGTGATGTGATGGTAATATCTGGCGTGTTGTTGATGATGACAAAAGTTTCTGACGAGGAGCAGGAAGAAAGGTCGGTGATTAAAACAGTGAAGGTCCCGCTATCAAGATTGATCAGATCCTCCGTAGTAGCTCCATTAGACCAGGAGAAGGAATATACGCCTGGCGGTGAAACTGTCAGGTCAATAGCCCCATTCGGACCGATGCATGCTGTATTTGGGGTAAGTAAGGCAGAGGAGGTGAAATTGGTATTCAGGTTAGGGACAGTAAACGTATCCAAGACGGAGCATCCGCTCAGGGTGTCTGTGGTGGTTACACTATAGTTTCCGGGAAGTAGGTTGTGCACGTCTTCCGTGACGGAACCATTTGACCATTGGTATATCATATTGAGGTCAGGAATGATAGTGAGATCGATCGCCCCATTATTTGTTCCGCATATCGCTGGTGTGATATTCACATCCAGTGTGGGTAAGCTGGTATTGTTGCTGATCAGGAATGTATCTATCGAAGTGCAGGTAGAAATGTCGGTTACCGTGACGTAATAATAACCTGAAGAAAGACCTGATATATCTTCACTGACAGCTGTATTTGACCAGGTAAAGGTATAGGTACCCGGAGGGGAGACGGTCAGATCAATCGCACCATTGGGTGAGAGGCAGGATGTATTCGGTATGACAGAGCCGGAGGTGGTAAAGTTGGAATTCTGATTTAAAATAGAAAATGAATCGGTAGCTGCGCATCCGTTTGATGCTGTCACAGTAAGGCTGTAAATCCCTGCCCCCAGATTGTTGATATCTTCATTTGTACTACCTGTTGACCAAACAAATACGTTTCCATTTCCGGGGATGACAGTGACATCAATGGATCCATCGTTGTTTCCGCAGGTCTCAGGGGAGGTTTCGGCTGTGATGGCGGGGAGGAGAAATGAGTCCGCAACAGCAAAGGTGGCTATGGAGGAGCAATTATTGATATCGGATACTGTGACACCATATGATCCGGCGGCAAGCTGATCAATTTCCTCCGTGGTAGATCCATTAGTCCAAAGGAAAGTATAGGTCCCGGGAGGAGAGAGGATGAGGTCAATATTTCCATTCGGTAAACTGCATGACGTATTTGGGGTGACAATTCCTTCAAAGGAATAATCAGAACTCGTGTTTATGATAACAAAAGCCGAGGAGGCTGTGCAACCATCGTTGTTTGTTACTGTAATTCCATAAGTACCTCCTGTCAACTCGCTGATGTCTTCAGCCACCTCACCATTGGACCATACATATGAATACACACCGGAAGGATCAACTGAAACATCAATCGCTCCGTTGGGCTGGTTGCAAGAACTGTTGGGGGTAATATTTCCTGTGATCAGAATGGGATCTGTCATATTTGTCACTTCATAGGTGGCTGTTTGAATACAAGTCAATCCCAGGGTAGTGGTTATGGTGTAGGATCCGGTAGGGAGTGAAGTGATATCTTCCGTAGTTTCTCCATTTGACCAAAGAAAGGAATAGGCACCGGATGGAACTATATTGATGTCGACAGCGCCATTGGAGCCAAGACATAAAGTGTTTGGGAACGTAGTTCCGGTAATGTCAATGGTGATCTGTTCATCCGGAAGGATTGCAACAGCAGTTGAGGTACAATTGGTCAAAATATCTGTGACCGTGACAGAATACGTTCCTGCAGGTAGCGCTGTCAAATCTTCGGTTGTGGCACCAGTTGACCATAAGTAGGTGTAGGATCCTGCAGGCAAAACGCTTAGATCCAGCGCCCCGTTGCTTTGACCACAGGTTGCAGCCATAGGGGAGAGCGTGAGAACGGGAGGGGTTGTATTGTTTTCAATCGTATAGGTTGCGTTTTCAGTACAACTGCCCCCGGCAGATACTGTAATGATATAGTTGCCGGAAGAGAGATTGCTAATGTCCTCTGTGGTTGCACCGTTTGACCATAGAAATGTGTAAGGTCCACCTGGAGTTATCGTGATGTCAATGGCTCCATTTGGATTTGTACAGGAGGTAACCGGAATCGTGATTCCGGTCACTGTAATAGTGGGATTATTATTTCCAACGGTTACATTCGTTGTTGCCATGCAACCGCTACTTGTCGATGTGACGGTGACCGAATACGTTCCTGCCAGGATGTTGATGAGGTCCTCTGTGGTTGTTCCGTTTGACCATAAATAGGTGTAGGATCCCGGAGGGTTTACGTTAAGGTCAATCGAACCATTGGGCTGGTCACAGGTGCTGGATGTCGGAGTTGCACCTGGGCTTGGAGGCGAAGTATCGTCTTCGACAAGGAAGCTTGCAGTTGATGAACAGCCTCCATTATCTGTGACTGTAACATTATACGTGCCCGGAGCGAGGTTGCTGATGTCTTGCGAAGTCGACCCATTCGACCAATTATACGTATATGCTCCCGGTGGTGAAACAGAGAGATCTACTGCTCCATTAGGTTGAACGCAGGATGAGTAGGGAGAGACGGAACCAGTGATAGTTATATTTGAATTACCCGGGTCTATCGTCCATGATGCTGAAGCAGTGCAGCCGCCGGCATTAGTTACAGTCACTGTATATGTTCCGGATTGGGTGACTGTAATGGAAGGTGTTGATTGGTTATTGCTCCACAGAAACGAGGTGAATTCTGTGCTGTTATCTATACTAATGGTCCCTGTCTGTCCCGAACAAAGTTCAGCAGGTCCTGACAAGATTGGAGGATTTATATCTTCTTCTGTAATAACGATAGAATCTGAATGCCAGCAATAGTTTGCTTCAGGGGAACTTCCATAAACAGTGTAGGTGCCAGGCCAGACCACTTCAATGGTATCTTCAATAAATCCTCCAGGGTACCAGATGACTTCCCCAAATGGTCCTCCAGTGACTGTAAGCGTGATGGTACTCCCGAAACACAAAATTGATGGACCAACGATTTCAGGGTAAGGTGTAGGATGAAAATCAAAGAAGCTAGGAGGAATGATGTATTCACATCCTGAAGCAGGGTCAGTTACGGTTGCTGACCAGGTAATGTCATCAGTGATTAGAATAGAAGAAGTGGTTTCTCCTGTTGACCACAAATAAGTTGCCCCCGGAATGGAATCACGGAACCAATCAAGAAATAAGAAAACTGTATCTCCGAGACAGGCATTTTGATTGAAGGGATAGAACAATACTTGTGTTTGGGCTTTTACATGGCAGTTGATGGTTATGCTACATCCTTCAGCATCCGTAATCGTGACAAGATAATCGCCCAGGGCGAGAGGAATGGAAATGGTCTGTGTGGTATCGCCCGTTGCCCACAGATACGTATATGGTCCAGTGCCATTCAGTGGGTGTGCGGTAAGGTAAAGTGAATCCAGGTCACAAAAATTATTGTAAGTATAATAGTCTGCAGAATATAAACATTGACCCCACGTGTCGTGCCAATTTAAAAAGAAGAGAATTAGTATAAAAAACCGTTTTTTCATAATGGTTAAACTTCAAATGAAGTTGCTTCGAAATCATTTAATTCTCAATGACCCGGGTCAGCCAGAAGGGTGATAGGGATTTTAAGCCATATCGGTGCTCCTCCTCCGGATCAATCTTCCAATTAATTTATAAATGTGGATTAAGGATGTGGCATGCCTATAAAGAGAGACCTTGAACAGGCCTAAAACACCACTGAATGGGGTAAAATCGGAACTAATCAAATGGGATATTACCCCCCTTCAAAAAGGCGGATAGGTATATTATTCTTTTATAAATCTTGCTGAGGCAAACTGGTGATCAAGTACGATTTGTAAAACGTAAAGCCCAGGGACCAGGGAGCTGATATCAATCATCAATGGGTTGGAGTAACTATTGCCTGATCCAAGTTTGATTTTTCCATCAGGATTTGCGATCACATAATAATAAGGGGAATGGATTTCGTCAGATAACTCCACATAAATAGTTTCACTTGACGGATTTGGAAAAATATGTAGCGGAGATGAAGTACTACCTTGGATAGAAGAGGTTAGCATCACTTCTACTTTCACCCGTTCGGAAATACATTCCTTTGCATCTGTTTCAATTTTCCAATTATAGAAATAATAGTAAAACTGGTCACCAAAGGATGAAGTAGTAATAGAGCCTTCGTCTCCAATCGGATATGGATAGCCAAGGTTGCCCGTATTTCGCCACAAAAGGCCTTGCGGGCTTCGAAGTGTATAATTTCCGGGTTCAATATGGAAATCAAGATTCAACGTATTCACCCCTTGAACAACAGCAAACTGCTTGAAGGCGATAAGTGAATCTCCCTTCCAGAGTTGGACGAAGCGATTATTTAAAGGCGTGCCATCTGGAATCAGGATGTCTACGCTATGGAGTGTAAAGTATGCCCACGATGTAAACAATAAATATCCTGCCTGGTTGGACAATCCCCCAGGGCCTGAGGTATCAGGCTTACCTCCTGTTTCAATGACTCCGGTATAGGTATAATTACTTTCAAGAAAGTAAGTGCTCAACTGGCCTTGTGCTTTTGTTTTAAATACGGGCCCCGAAAAAAGCGGATCACCTCCGAATGGAACATCATACCATGTACAATTTGACCTGTCCGCAGTTAATATGATAGTATCCCCGGGAAGAAAATCAATGGAGATGATCTCCGGTATATCATTCGAAAGTACTGTAACTTGAAAAGGTTCTGAAACAGATGGTTGTTCAGAACACATAGCATCTATGGAAACCGAATATGTGCCACTTTCACTTACAAGGAGGACCGGTGTTCCGGTTGTTCCATCTGACCATATGTGGTTTGTTCCTGGAGTAGAGATTAATTCAAGCGAATCGTTTTGACAAATGATATTTCCCCCAGGTGAAAAGATTGTCGGCGGACTATCCTTATGGAATAGGATTTCGATAGGTTGACTGAGTTTGGCACATCCTTCATTGTCAAAGGAAATGACGTAGTAATTTCCTTCTTTATGGACCGGAAGGATGGCATCTGAACGGTTATCAGGCCATAAATACTGCTCATACCCTCCAGGTGCTGTAAGGAAGATGGTATCGCCAGGGCAGATGTTGGGATCACCTGAAAGGGATATGGTATTATTTCCGGGCAATAGACAGGGTGCTTCCGGGATAAAATAAGTACTGTCGGCATCCAGCCCATAGACTTTAGTTATCATCCCCGAAGGCCAGGAAATTTTAAGGGAATCAATAAAATCATTTTGTCCAAGTCCAAAATGTGCTGTCAGGGAGCTCATCGGGCTATAGCTTTGTCCTGACCTGATTTCCCTGATTTGCTTTCCCCAAGGGCCAAATATTTCAATTCGTGCACCGATGCCACTTCGATTGGAAGAAATTCCACGTGGAATAACCTTAACCCAGTGATACTGATTGCCTTCATTTAACCAAACCTGTCCGTTACTAGAGACATCAAGGAACCCATCGTTGTTGAGGTCAGCAATAGCACCTGGGGTGACCAGAGCATTTTGCCCTGTAAATGTCAGGTCCCCTTTTCCAAGATAGAGTTCATTGGACAGTTCGGAGAATATATCCACAAAACCATCATTGTTGAAGTCCCCTGAAGCGTTTTCCCAGGCGCCAAGATCTGATGCATCTATCCCTGATCCGGCGATAACGTCAGTAAAGGTCCCGTCTGCATTATTCCGGTACAAGCGGTTTTGCATATCATGATTGACAATAAAGGCATCAAAGTCACCATCATTGTCAAAATCCTCAAAAACGGTAGACCAGGATTGGGCATTATCATCTACCCTGGCTTCCTGGCCAACTTCCGTAAATGTGCCGTCTCCGTTATTCCGATATAACAGATTAATCCTGCTTACATCAGTTGGTGGAGCACCGCCCAGGCATTTGGTCAGATAGAGATCTGTATCCCGGTCATTATCATAGTCCACCCAGATAGCTGCATAACTTCCGGGCAAGTCTGCAGTTTCGACTAGCCCAATATCCGGAGTCATATGCCCGTCTCCGTCATTCCGGTAGGGAACGGATCTGGCTGTGTCATTACATACGAACCCATCCAGCCAGCCATCATTGTTGATATCCGCAAGGGTAGACCGTTGGCTTACGATGAACCCCGGCATTAATGTCTCGGCATATTCACTTCCATTGTCATTAGCGTGAAGAAAGGATACCGTGCCGAGATGGCCGAAAAGCAGATCGTTGTACCCATTATTATCAATGTCGCCCGCACATATACTCCAGCTTGGTGGGGAAGCGATCGGTACAGGAAAAAAAAGTTGGACAAAACTTCCATCAGGTTGCTGATAATCAATGTATAAGCCTTTATTTCCGGTGCGTACCACATCATCTAACCGATCACTATTCATATCAACGGCACAATCTGAATAACCAGTAAATCCGGAGACCCCATTCAGTAATTGAGGGAGGTGGACAAAGGAGACGCTTTGAGAAGTCGCGGGATGGCTCAGTAATACTGACATAAGGGTCAAAAGCGTGAGACGTCTCATTTTTATCAACTAAGATATCACAACTGCCTTCGAAAACGGGCTATTCTGGCTACGAATGGGTGGTTTTTTGTCATAGAGGGGCATAATTGAGGTTTTACATAACCTGTTCTCCATAGAGTCCAGTACCTCCCATCAACTTCTAAAAAACTTTTGAAGTCTGGCTATGCCACGCAGCCCTTTCTTCTTACCTTTGCGCCTGATTTGAAGAATACCCTCTGCAAATGAAGGAATTACGAAGTTTAGTGGCATTTTTTTACCTTATTCCGGCTCTCGTCATGATTGCCGGTTTTCCGGTTTCTCTGGCAGCCCAGGAGCATAATACCACCCATCAGGAAACCAGCCACGCCACAGGCCAGGAAGCCCATTCGGACTCCACGACAGCTGATCATTCCACGGACATGCACGGGGATTCTGCCCATGAAGTCCATGCCTGTCATTTTCATGGTGATGTAGTGGAAACCGAGTACGATGCTACTTCCACAGCATTTCATCACATTTCAGATGCCAACGTGTATAGTATCGGGTCCTTCAACTTCCCTCTGCCATGCATCCTCTATGCAAAAGGCCATGGATGGGATATCTTTTCCTCCGGCAGGTTCAATTTTGACTTCTTCGGCCATGGGGAAGGTCGTACCGCCTATAACCGCTATGTCTTAGATGCCGGTGCTGTAAAACGCATTCAAGATGCCTCTTTCCCTGCAGGTGAAGTAGCCCTTGAAGGCTTTATCCATGAGCACAAGGTGGTGGATGGGGAAAATAAAGAGATTTCATATGCCTGCTATCAAGGCAAGCATTATCTGTTAGAATCACAAAGCACCGCAGATGGCGGCCTTTTCGGAGGTGGAATTACCTCTTTCTACGATTTTTCTTTGACTAAGAATGTGGTGACGATGCTCCTCATCGCCCTCCTGCTGGCCTGGGCTTTTTTCAGCATTGCCAAGGCTTACAGGACAAGAGACAATATGGCACCAAAAGGGCTGCAGTCTTTTGTTGAACCCATTTTCCTGTTTATCCAGGATGAGGTCGCCAAGCCATTCCTTGGACATAAATGGGAAAAATTCCTGCCTTTGTTACTTTCCTTATTCTTCTTTATCCTCGGCCTGAATCTATTCGGCCAGATCCCTTTCCTGGGAGGAAGCAACGTGACGGGTAACCTCGGCTTTACAGCTGTATTAGCACTCATCACCTTCATCGTGGTGACCATCAACGGAAACAAACATTACTGGAGTCATATCGTCTGGATGCCGGGTGTACCAGCCATTATCAAGATATTGATTCTTACACCAGTGGAGATATTGGGCATGTTTATCAAGCCCTTCACCCTCATGTTGCGTCTTTTTGCCAACATCACTGCCGGACACATCGTGGTCATGGCGTTTGTTGGACTGATCTTCATGTTTGGAAAACTAGGTGAAAGCCTGGCTGGCGGTGTGGTCGGAGCTGTCGTTTCTATTCCACTGACCATTTTTATCATGGCTATCGAATTATTGGTGGCGTTTATACAGGCGTATGTGTTCACACTGTTGACAGCCTCTTATATCGGTGCTGCGACGGAGGAACATCATCATGCTGAAAAACATTAAGAATAACGAATAGCGAATAACGAATAAGGAATAACGAAGTAAGAAGTAAGAAGGTGAAGTGGAAAGTAAAAAGTGTAAATTTTATTTACTCACAACTCACAACTCACAAATAGCATTTAACTAACTCAATAAATACTCATTAACATGACAGGTTCTATCGCAGCAATTGGTATGGGTTTAGCAGCCATCGGTGCAGGTATCGGCGTAGGTTCTATCGGGGGAAAAGCTATGGAAGCTATCGCCCGTCAGCCAGAAGCACTTGGTGATATCCGTGCAAACATGATCCTGACAGCAGCCCTTGTAGAAGGTGCAGCGCTGATCGCGATCATCATGGCTTTCCTTGTAAAGTAATTGCAACAACGAACTATTCCAGATGCCTTGCGATTGGCCGGGCTTCTGGAATCTTTTAAAAAAAATCAAAAACTCCTGATATCAACCGGGAGAGAAAAAAAATAAACTATGGATCTCTTTTTTCTTTCAGAGTTTACTGTTGCCCGTCCTGGCATAGGCTTGCTTTTCTGGACGACGATTATTTTCATAGCGTTCTGGATCATGGTTGGAAAGTTTGCTTTTCGTCCTATCAAGGATGCTTTGAAAAAACGTGAAGATGATATTCAATCGGCCCTGGATGAAGCCAAGAAAGCTAAAGAAGAAATGGCACAACTCAACAATGACAATCAACGGTTGTTGAATGAAGCGCGCGAAGAAAGAGCAAAACTGCTGCGTGAAGCTAAATTGACGGGTGACCACCTGATCACTGAAGCACGTGACAAAGCGAAGCTTGAAGCTCAAAAGATTGTAGCAGATGCCAGGCAGGAGATCGAAAACCAGAAGAACAAAGCCATCGTGGAAGTAAAAAACCAGGTAGGCCAGATGTCCATTGATATCGCCGAAAAACTTATCCGCCAGCAAATGGGTCAGACCCAGGAGCAGAAGAACCTGGTGGACAAGCTTGTAAATGACATTAAACTCAGCTAGAAAAAGGCTAAGGCTAAGGCTAAGGTGAAGGAATTAGAAGCACAACAGAATACTCACAACTGACAACTCACAACTCACAAAGGAAACCATGTCATCATACCGGATAGCATCCAGATACGCCAAATCCCTGATTGACCTCGCTGGTGAGCAAGGCAAGCTTGACAGGGTCGTGGAGGATATGGCCTTCTTTGCGGAAGTGTCCAAACTAAAGGATGTAGCACTGTTGTTGAAGAGCCCTATCATCAATTCAGATAAAAAGGGGAAGGTCCTGGATGCCATTTTTTCAGGAAAGGTTGATCCAATGACCCATTCTTTTATTGAAATTATCCTCAGGAAAGGCAGAGAAGCCTACCTGGGCGAAATCGCTGAAGAGGTGGTCAACCAATACCGCGTAATCAAGGGAATTTCAATCGTAGAGGTTGTTTCCGCTGAAGCATTATCAGCAGAGGCGCTGGAGTCGATCAGGAAAAAACTTGTAGACAGCAAACTGACGCATGGCAATATTCAGTTCAAGACGTCTGTTGACGCAAACTTGATCGGTGGCTTTGTCATCTCCTTTGAAGACAAATTATATGATGCCAGTATCAAGCATCAGTTGGACCTCCTGCGCAAGGAGTTTTCATCAAAAGATTATCAAGCAGCTATATAATACTCGAATACTCATAACGATCAACATCTAAATAAACAAAATCATGGTGGATGTAAAACCTGATGAAATATCAGCGATACTCAAGCAGCAGTTATCCGGATTTCAAAGTGCAGCAGAATTAGAGGAAGTAGGTTCCGTACTTCAGGTGGGTGATGGTATCGCCCGTGTGTACGGATTGAACCGTGCACAGTCTGGTGAACTCGTTGAGTTTGAAAATGGAGTTCAGGCTATCGTATTGAACCTGGAGGAAGACAATGTGGGTGTGGTATTGATGGGTTCAAGTGACAGCATCAAGGAAGGTTCAAGAGTAAGTCGCACCGGCAGGATCGCCAGTATCAATGTTGGTGAAGGATTTATCGGACGTGTAGTCAATACACTCGGTCAGCCAATCGATGGAAAGGGCCCTATCACAGGTGTCACCTATGAGATGCCACTGGAGCGTAAAGCCCCGGGGGTTATCTTCCGTCAACCGGTAAGTGAACCACTACAGACAGGTATCAAGGCTATCGATGCGATGATTCCAATCGGTCGTGGTCAGCGTGAGTTGATCATCGGTGACCGCCAGACAGGTAAATCAGCTATCGCAATAGATACAATCATCAATCAAAAGGAATTCTTCGAAAAGGGAGAGCCTGTATATTGTATCTATGTCGCATCCGGTCAGAAAGCATCCACTGTTGCTAACGTAGCCAAGACGCTTGAAGAAGCAGGTGCGATGGCATACACTGTCATTGTATCCGCCAGTGCTTCAGATCCTGCACCACTTCAGTTCTATTCTCCTTTTGCAGGAGCGGCTATCGGAGAGTTTTTCCGGGACACCGGTCGTCCGGCTTTGATTATCTATGATGATTTATCAAAACAAGCGGTTGCTTATCGTGAGGTATCCCTGCTGTTGCGTCGACCACCAGGACGTGAAGCTTACCCGGGTGACGTATTCTATCTGCACTCCAGGTTACTTGAAAGAGCAGCGAAGGTGATCAACAATGACGACATCGCTCGTCAGATGAACGATCTGCCAGACAGCCTGAAAAATGGAAAAGATAAGAACGGACAACCATTGGTGAAAGGTGGAGGTTCATTGACCGCTCTTCCTATCATTGAAACACAAGCGGGTGACGTTTCTGCCTATATCCCAACTAACGTAATCTCTATCACCGACGGTCAGATATTCCTCGAGTCAGGTTTGTTCAACTCCGGTATACGTCCTGCTATCAACGTAGGTATCTCTGTATCGAGGGTAGGGGGTAATGCCCAGATCAAATCGATGAAGAAAGTAGCCGGCACCTTGAAACTTGACCAGGCTCAGTATCGTGACCTTGAGGCGTTTTCTAAGTTTGGTTCTGATCTGGATGCCGCTACTACTGCGGTACTTGAAAAAGGAAAACGTAACGTTGAAATCCTGAAGCAAGCTCAGTACAGTCCCGTACCCGTAGAAAAGCAAATCGCCATCATCTATCTCGGAACAAATGGCCTCCTGAGAGAAGTGCCTATCGGCAGCGTCAAGGAGTTTGAAGAATTGTACCTGACGAGCCTTGCATCAAGATATCCACAAGTATTGGATAATCTGCGTGCAGGAAAATTACTGGATGAAGATACAAACACGATGAAGGCACTGGCTGCTGAACTCAAGACTCAATACAAAGCGTAATCTCCTGTCCAATACAGATCCATCACCTAAAACGTAAAAGCAGATGAGCGGCAAGCTAAAGGAAGTACGGGAGCGTATGAAGTCGGTAAGCTCCACGCAGCAGATTACCAAAGCCATGAAAATGGTTTCGGCTGCAAAGCTTCGTAAGGCACAGGATGCCATCGTACGTATGCGTCCATATGCGGACAAGCTCAACCATATGTTACGCAACGTGCTGTCTGCAGTGGAAGGGGATGTTTCAATAAGTTTTGGAAAAGAACGCCCGGTTCAACATGCTACCGTTGTCGTGATCACCTCCAATCGTGGACTAGCCGGAGCGTTTAATACCAATATCTTAAAAGCGGCAGTCAGGGAAATTGAAAGCCAGTTTTCAGCCCAGCGTGCGGCAGGTAAGTTAACGATCCTCCCCATCGGGAAAAAAGGATTTGATTTTTTCCGGAGAAACTATAAAGACTGTACGATCATCCGGGATTATATCACTTTGTTTGACAATCTCGAATTTGATCACACAGTAGTCGTTCCAAGACTCTTAATGGATCAGTTCAGCAAAGGAGAGACCGATAGCATCATGGTCTTCTATGGTCGCTTCAAGAATGCGGCTACCCAGTTTGCGGAGACCGTTCAATATCTTCCTGTTCCTAAAATTGAGACAGGCACAACAAGGCGTGTAGATTATATTTTCGAACCGGAAAAGGATATCCTGTTGAATACGTTGATTCCAAGTATCCTTGAAGTGCAGTTTCAGAAATACCTGCTTGACACCCATGCTTCTGAGCATGGAGCACGGATGACGGCGATGGATAAGGCGACTACGAATGCAGATGATATGTTGTCCGCCCTCAAGATCAGCTACAACAACGCCCGTCAGGAAGCGATCACCAAGGAACTCAGTGAGATCGTGGGTGGTGCCGCCGCACTTGGAGGTTAATACAACTGCAAAAATTGATGTTGAGCTTAAGTTGTACTTAAGCTCGCGTATGAAAAATCAAAAGGAACATGTTCCATCGCAGGGACTTTATAGCCGTTTCCAACGGCAGTTTATACGACTTGACCCTCGTTACATTTACCGCTAAATCCCTTAAAGAGCGAATATTCCACTCTCTTAATCGATTATCATACTTGGTTGGTTAAAAATTCCTCATTTTTAACGAAATGAAAAACATAACCAACGGAGCCCTCCTCCTCCTTCCTGCTTTTATACTCCTGTTGACAGGGTGTCAAAAGGATAACATCTCACCGGTGTTAGAACGACTCGAAAAGCAGTATCCACAAATTAACAAGAAGTATGTGTATCAGAGCCTGATCCGCCTTGCCAATACTAAGCGGGATCCTGATTTTGAAAAGCTGATCAAGGATGTAGATAAGGTGATCCTCTATCTGCCCCCGGATGGAGATAGCACCTACCAGATCAAGGATGTTCGAAGCGGATTGCCAGCAGAGGGGTATGAAACGCTCGTTGACGTGCGGACGGCTGATGCCCAGCGTATAAGCCTGTGGGTGAAGGAAGCGAATTCCGAATCGCATTACATTGCCTTGATGGATGCAGCGGACCAGGATGTCATCCTGGAAATTGATGGCCAGATCAATATCGAATATCTCTCGGCCATCAATGTCGCGGATGAAGGATCATTACTTAAACTTTTAGAAGGCGGATTTTAATGAGTGATTTCATCCTACAGACTGAACAACTGACGAAACGGTTTTCGAAACGTATCCTGGCTGTTGACGGACTTGACTTACAAATCCCGAAGGGTCAGGTATTTGGCCTGCTGGGACCAAATGGTAGCGGGAAGACTACAACACTGGGCATGATTCTCGGGGTCGTTGCCAGTACAAAGGGAAGTTATAATTGGTTTGGAGAAGGGGATGATTACAAGCTCCGAAAGCGAATAGGTGCGATTCTTGAACAACCTAATTTTTATCCTTTCCTCAGCGCAAGGCAAAACCTGGTTGTGCACAGCAGGATCAAAGATATCCGGAAGCCGGATACAGATGGCCTGCTCAAGATGGTAGGACTTTATGAGCGAAGTAATGATCCTTTCAAGACCTATTCGCTGGGCATGAAGCAACGGCTCGCGATCGCGTCCGCTATGCTGGCAGATCCTGAAGTTTTGATTTTTGATGAGCCTACCAATGGATTGGATCCACAAGGGATCGCAGAGATTCGGCAATTGATTCTCGATATCCGCAATATGAATAAAACTATCGTACTCGCCAGTCATCTGCTCGATGAAGTACAGAAAGTATGTTCCCATTTCGCTGTTTTACGCAAGGGAAAAAAGATATACACGGGGAGTGTAAAGGAGGCACTGGAAAGTACAAATACAGTTTCTGTGTCTGCAGATGATACTGTGATGTTGGTCCAGGCCATATCCTCCTGCCCCGGTGTAGTCTCCGTAGAACGCGATGGTGATATCCTCAAATTACAAATCGGTAACGCGTGGACCGTCGCGGCCATCAATACCTATCTGGTGGAGCGCAAGGTGGCTGTCAATTATATACAACAAAAGAGATCGAGCCTGGAGGAGAAGTTCCTTGAGATTCTGAAAGAAAGTGACCAATCCCTTGCTGCCCTTCACAACCAGCCTGCATCATGATGAATATCCGTAAGATTACCGAACTCGAATATTATAAGTTCAGGCATTACCGGCCATTCCTGGTGATCCTGGGTTTGTATGTGTTCTGCTTTGTCCTTGCCGGCTTTTCGATCAAGAGCTTGTTGGATTGGTTTTTAGATAAGCAGCAGGATGATAATATCCTCAAGCATTTTGTGGAAAGTGGTATCCCGTTGTTTGACTTTGTAGATATATGGCAAAACCTTGGTTGGCTCGCTACGATTTTCAAATGGATCCCTGCATTTGTGATCATTATCTCTGTGACGCTTGAGTATTCACAAAAGACCATTAAGCAGAATATTATAGATGGGCTTTCAAAGAAGGAATTCCTTGCCTCTAAAGTGGCGCTCGTTGGAGTCATTAGCCTAGGGTCCGCTTTACTCTTACTACTCCTCGGCCTGTTCCTTGGCTTGTTATACTCTCCGGTCAAAGGGCTTCCTTATATCCTGGAGAATATTGAGTTTGTCGCGGCTTATGGACTTGAAGTCTTTGCATTTCTCTGCATGGCCTTGTTTGCTGCCTTCTGGATACAAAAGAGTGGTGTGACGATTATCTTATTCCTGCTTTATACTGCTTGCATAGAACCGATTGCAACAGCCATCCTTCACTATAATTATAAATGGGAGGTCTGGTATTTTCCGGTCGAAGCGATCAATCTGATCATCCGTGTTCCATTCCAAAAATATGCACTCGAATTTGTCCATGACCAGATCGTGCTGAGGGATGTTTTGGTTTCCCTGGGGTGGGCTGGCGTTTTCATCGGTTTGTCGTATTGGATCTTGAAGAGACGAGACCTCTAGCAAGGGGCAAGGAGCATAGAGCATAAGGCAGAGAGCAGAGGGGCTATCTCGAAACACATTGTTAATTGATTCAACAGTTAATACGTCGACTCTGCTCAACG
>DATHZY010000284.1:0-4303 GCA_035458325.1 Saprospiraceae bacterium
AGCGGTGTCAACAGGGTGACCAGGATAAACGATTTCTTTTGTACGCGGCTCAGGTATTCGCGACGTGCGACGATCCAAATCTTACTACTCATGGCTTATTCCTTTTACCTGGCTGATAAATATTTCATTGATCGAAGGGAGTATCTCATGGAATGCATGAATTTCACATCCGGAGCCCATCAAGAACTGAAGAAGATGATTTGGTGTATCATGATTAGGTATCCTGAAGGTCGCAGTATGATCTTCCTGCCGGACTAATTCCAATCCTCCTGAAAACGATTGTGGTAATTCTCCGCTGTAACTCACCTGGTAGAGATGTTCTTTAAAGCGGTTCCTGATTTCCTTGACATTACCCATCAGGATATTTTTTCCCTTGTTGATGAGGATGATGTTTTCGCACATCTCTTCCACCTGCTCCATCCGATGGGTCGAAAAGAGGATACTCACGCCACTGTCGCGTAACCGGAAGATCTCATCCTGGATCATGTTGGAGTTGATCGGATCCAGTCCTGTAAATGGTTCGTCGAGGATCAGTAACACCGGATCATGCACGATCGTCGCGATAAACTGGATCTTCTGTTGCATGCCTTTAGAGAGCTCTTCGACTTTCTTATTCCACCATTCGAGGGCTTCAAATCGATCGAGCATGATTTTACATTTCTTATCTGCTTCCTGGCGGGAGAGGCCTTTGAGTTGGGCGAGGTAGAGGAGATGTTCTCCTACCTTCATTTTCTTATAGAGGCCTCTTTCTTCAGGGAGATATCCCATTTGTGAAGGGTGGGTCTTGTTGAGAAGTTCGCCTCTGAAGTAAACCTGTCCGCTGTCGGGTCCGGTGATCGTGGTGATGATGCGAATAGTGGAGGTTTTACCTGCGCCATTGGGGCCAAGCATACCGAAAATGGTACCGGGTTGTACTTCAAAGCTGACTTCATCCACGGCGAGGTGGTCTCTGTAGCGCTTGGTTACTTTGTCGAGTCGGAGTATGGACATATGTGGGGGTAAAGATGGGGAAAAATGGTTGATGGGTTGATAAGCTTATTGAGGTTATTGAGCTTATAGAGCTTATGGGGTTGTTGATAAGTTGAATGGTTGCCCTGTGCTGTGTAGTAAAATCTGTTTCCAGACAGTCCCTCCCGCTACCCATTCGGGGCGGGATCTTCGCTGCGCTACGATATGCCTCCTGCCCTATGCACTATGCTTTTTATTCCGGGGCCAGCTTGATGCGCAGGCCATGGATGCGTTCGTCGACGCGGATCTGACAGCAGAGGCGGCTGTTGTCTTTGGTGGAATAGAGTTTGTCCAGCATTTCCTCTTCTTCGTCAGACTTATCGCTGAGGTGGATGTCATTGAGCACGTAGACGTGGCAGCTACCGCAGAGGGCCATACCTCCGCAGGTGCCGAGGATGGGGAGTTCATTGGCCTTACATGCTTCCATGACATTGAGGCCGATGTCCGGTGGGATTTCGAGGGTATGCACCTGATCATCGCGGTCGAGGACTTCGATGGTTACCAAACCTGTTTCCTGAGCTTCTTCCAATCGCGCTGTTTCCATTGAGGGGGCAAAAATAGGGATAACGGAGGAAAGGAACATACCTCGTTGTAAACCTGTAAAGGGCTGAACCCCTTTCCTAAGAGAGCGCCCTTTCAGGGCTTGAGGTATTACACTATTTAATTTAAGCCCTGAAGGGGCGAGTTGTAGAAAAGGGGTTCAGCCCTTTTCTGACGGATTTCAATCCCAAAGATACCGCTCATCAAATTCAACCTTATATTGACGTAGTATCTCAAGATACTCCTCTTCGAACGATTTGGATTTATGATGTATATGCTGATTTCGAATATAGGAAATGATGCTATCAAGTTCTCGGGCAGAAACTGAAAATGCTCCATATCCATCCTGCCAATAAAAATCGTGCAATTCAAGAGACCTGGTTTTGACCCATTTTGAGGATGTTCCTTTTACCTTTTCCAAAAGTTTAGGAATGGAAGTATGTTTTGAAAGCCTGGACAATATGTGAACGTGGTCTTTGTGTCCACCAACTTCCAGTGCTATACAACCTGCCAGATTGCATTGATTGGTCAGGTATTGGTATAGCTCAGCTTCAATAGCAGGCAGAATCAACGGCCGACGATATTTAGTACTGAAGACAATATGTATATAAATCTGTGTCAGTGACTGAGGCATGACAAGTTTTTATTTAGTTGTCTATACGGATCATACTGTAGTGTCTCCGAGGCAGTAAAATGTGACCGTTTCTGGGTCTTTTTTTTTCTATTTAATCTACTGTGGGCACGATTGATAAAAAGGATGTCGCAAATTGCGACCACCTCCAATTCCTAAAATTTTCAAGAACTACTGCTTTTTTGTCTTAAAAGAGCTATCTGTCAGAAATGCACTTTCTAATCCTCAACTTTCTAAACACTGTACCTGTGTACAAAATATTATTAAACAAATTGTCCAAAACCCCCTAATTTAGATCACTGAATCGATTCGCTCACCAGGCGATCGGTTATTTTGATTCACCAAGATTGAAAACAAATCCATGCTTGCAAAAACACATGCGGCAGCAGTCCACGGCGTGGACGCACGCACGATTGAAGTGGAGGTCAACTCCGGCGGAGAAGTGGCCCAGGGAACTCCTATGTATTTTCTTGTCGGGTTACCAGACAATGCCATCCGAGAAGGGTGGCAACGAATGGAGGCGGCTATTAAGAACATCGGATATCGTATGCCAAGGTGCAAGATCGTAGCCAATCTCGCCCCTGCGGATATCCGGAAAGAAGGCTCCTCTTATGATCTCCCGATAGTGACCGCCATCGCGGCCAGTACGGGAATGATCTCGGATGAAAAGCTTGACAAGTTTATGCTCGTGGGGGAATTGTCGCTCGATGGTTCGATACGTCCTGTGAAAGGTGTGTTGCCTATTGCGATACAGGCGCGCAGGCAGAAATTTGAAGGCCTGATTGTCCCGGAAGCGAATGCAAAAGAAGCGGCTATCGTCAATCAACTCAATGTATATGGGGTAAAAAATCTGACGGAGGTTTTTGACTTTTTCAATGAGACGATCAAGTTGACTCCTTATGTGTACGATACGCGTGAGGCATTTGCGGAGGCGCAGGACAAATATGCATTTGACTTTTCGGATGTCAAGGGGCAGCAGAATATCAAACGCGCTCTGGAAATTGCTGCTGCAGGTGGACACAATGTTATTTTAATTGGTCCTCCAGGTGCAGGAAAAACGATGTTGGCGAAACGGCTTCCAACTATTCTACCTCCATTGATGCTCAATGAAGCATTGGAGACCACCAAGATATATTCAGTAGCGGGAAAACTTCCGAAAGATTCTTCCCTGATCACCAGTCGGCCTTTTCGTTCACCGCATCATACGATCAGTGATGTTGCTTTAGTGGGTGGTGGGTCGAGTCCGAATCCGGGTGAAATATCGCTGGCGCACAATGGTGTCTTGTTCCTCGATGAGTTGCCTGAATTTAAAAGATCTGTATTGGAAGTATTACGACAACCGATGGAGGATCACAAGGTGACGATATCACGTGCTAAAGTGGCGGTGGATTATCCGGCCAATTTTATGTTGATCGCCAGCATGAATCCATGTCCATGCGGTTACTACAATCATCCGGAAAAAGAATGTGTATGCGGAGCGGGTGTCGTCAAAAAATATTTAAATAAAATATCCGGCCCATTGCTTGATCGTATTGATTTGCATGTAGAGGTGACACCGGTTTCAATTGATGAGTTGTCGAGAAATGAAATCGAGTCTGAAAAAAGTTTTGACATCCGTGAGCGGGTTATTCGAGCGAGGCAAATCCAGGAAGAAAGGTTTTCACATCTTCCAGGCGTGCATAGCAATACCTTGATGCCAAGCCATCTGGTTCGGGAGATTTGTCTGATCGACGCGGCGGGCACCAGTTTGTTAAAGACTGCGATGAAGAAATTACAATTGTCCGCACGCGCGTATGATCGTATCCTGAAAGTATCGCGGACGATTGCGGATCTGGCCGGGAGTAAGACGATTGAGATACCGCATTTGGCGGAAGCGATACACTTTAGGTCTCTTGACAGGGAAGAATGGGCCGGTTAAGTGAAAAATGATGCTTCGACCTGCTGACGCTCAACCTTGTGCTACAGCTCAGCAACCAAGTGAAGAGTGAAAAGTGAAAAAGAGAAGGCGGAGGCTAAGGCTAATGCGGAGTAATAACATGAGCAAAAAACATGGCGCTCGTGCCATGAAAATTGACTTGCCACGGCTTTCAAGCCGTGGATGCTCATGGTAACTTAGGAATACAT
>DATHZY010000285.1:0-2826 GCA_035458325.1 Saprospiraceae bacterium
GGATCGTGCAGGAAATATCTGTGCATAGATCTCATCCAGTTTTTCGGCACTGATGGTCGTGACTTCTTCGAGTTGTAATGGCACATCTCCCCATAGTTGTACTAACTGAAAGTACATAAACGCACGAATGAACGAAGCTTCACCGATGATTTCCTCCAGCCTGGCAGGTGTCAATTCCGGATCGGTGACTTCTCTGGCATTGTTGATTATATTGTTCACTTTACCAATGGTGGAGTAGAGGTATGCCCAGTCACGGCTGACATTTCGATTGACGGCATCTAACTGATAGTCATCAATCTGGAAGTTGTCCGGATTGTCACCTCCGGCATACGCATCATCAGACTGCGCATCTCCATTGACAAAATAATCAAGCTGGTAATATTCATTCTTGAAATCTCCGTAGGCACCTGCCAGCGCAGACTCCAGCTCGGAAGCAGATTTGAAATAGATCGAGTCTGCGGCTGAATTTTCTATGGCGATACTTTGTGAATGAGGCTCCAGTTCCAGGAAATCATCACAGGAATAGAAGGCCGTCAGGCAAAGGAACGCGAGGAAGTGAATATATTTTTTCATGGTTGTATTTTTTTAGAATTCCACATTGACGCCAAACGTGACGGTGCGGGATTGCGGGTAGGTACCATAATCAATGCCGAGCTCTGTAGCACTTCTGCCAAAGGCATTGACCTCCGGATCAAAACCACTGTATTTGGTAAAGGTCAATAAATTCTGTCCGGTCACATACACGGATAACTTCTGGATTTTCATACGCTCCAGGCTTTTCGGATTGATGTTGTAAGCAAGGGTCAATGATTTCAACCGCAGGTATGAACCATCTTCCACAAACCGAGTCGAATTACGAACGTTGTTGATGTTACCACCTCCGACCGCTCTCGGAATGTCCGTGATCCGGTTAGTAGTAGTCCATCTGTCGAGCACAGCCGTAGATTGGTTTTTGCTATCAAACATACCTTCCAGATCGATGCGTGTTGCATTGAAGATGTCATTACCCTGGCTTCCCTGGAAGAAGATGTTGAGATCAAAGTTTTTCCATGACAGGGTATTGGTAAATCCATAGGTAAAGTCCGGATTGCCATCACCGATGATCGTACGATCACCCGGATCAAACATGCCGTTTTCATTGACATCCTTGTAGTTGAGGTCACCTGTTTCTTCATCCACTCCTTCTGATATGTAGCCGTAGAATACCCCAAGCGGTAAGCCGGCACGTACAATTGATACATCCTGGTTATTGCTGTAGATACGTCCGAAGTAGTACACTTCTGTGTAATCCAGTTCAAGGACTTTGTTCTTGTTGAATGAAATATTGAAATCAGTTCTCCACTTAAACTCACCGGTGGTGTTGATCGTGCCCACGGCAAATTCAAGTCCTTTGTTCTCAATCACACCGGCATTCGTCTGGATTGTAGAGATCGGAAGTGAATTGGAGAGCTGCACATTCATCAGCAAGTCATCCGTTTTCTTGTAATAGGCATCTGCAGAAAAGCTCACTCTGCCAGTCCACAGGGAGAGGTCAAGTCCGATATTGGACTGTGTGGTTGTTTCCCAACGCAGGTCTGGATTTCCATACGTCACCTGGGAAGAAGCAGGACCTGAAAGTGGATTTGTTTGTGGCTGACGGTAGTAGGATATCAAGCCATATTGAGCATAGTTTGGAATGCCCTCCTGGTTTCCGTTTTTACCCCAGCCAAAGCGTAGTTTCATATCATAGATCGCATCAAAGGATTGCATAAACGGCTCTGCTGATATGCGCCATCCAAGGGAGACAGAGGGCATCGTGCCCCATGGATCTGCAAGCTTCGAAGAGCCATCCCTGCGCAGCGTTGCGGTCAGCAGGTATTTGCTTTTGTAATTGTACATATACCTTCCGAAGAAAGAAGCCAATGCCCATTCCTGCACATCGGTCGAACCCGTGATCACATTGGCAGCATTTAAGGTCTGTACATGGGTATCATCCGGATAATCGGTACCATACAGATAGGAGTCACTCCATTTTGATTTTTGGATACTGCTTCCCACCAGGAATGACATATGATGATCATCAAAATCCCTGGTATAGTTAGCAGTGTTTTCCCAAAGCAGGATGTTGCTGTTGGATTTGTCTGCCTGACCTATCCCATTATTGTTACGGCCATAGGTGGTCCTGAATGGATCGAGATAATAATCCCATTGATGGGAATTCATATCTGCTCCGAAATTTGTTTTTAAAGAGAAGCCTTCAAATAGGGTAGCTTCTAAAGTGACATTTCCAAATAGTCTTGTATCTGTTGCTTCCTGTTCGGCGCCGAACATATAGGCTATCGGATTTTCCCATGATGGTTGGAATGGATTCGGATCAAACTGTCCGCTACCGTCATCTTTGTAGATGCTAAGGAATGGAGGCGTATTCAATGCACTCATGATGACACCACCGCGACCACTGCTGGCATTGTCGGGCGTATCCTTGGTGCTGGAGCGAAGTAAATTCATATTCACTCCGATCGTCAACCACTTGGTGGCCTGGTTATCAAGATTCAGGCGCAGTGAGTAGCGATCAAAACGTGCAGGCTCCGCGATCCCGGTTTGACTTAAATAATTTGCAGAGATCAGATAACGGGTAACCTCTGTGCCACCTTGAAATGCGAGCTGATAACTCTGTACGGTACCGGTCCCAAAGGTTTCTTCCTGCCAATCAGTATATCCTGTTTCAGAAGGGTCCATAGCACCGGGAGCAATCTCATTCATGAGGTCCCGGTATTGTTTGGTGGTCAGCGTTTCAATGGTCTTTCGAATATCAGACACACCATAATACGCATTGAAGGCTATGGT